>CAYWBD010000156.1:0-5074 GCA_964456315.1 uncultured Thermoflexus sp. | reverse complement strand
TCATGCACAGACGCTCATTCCCGCCCTGTTATCAGGACCCCGGCCCCGGTGCGCGCTAAGATCCACCGCGCCAACACCGCATCGTCCCGCATTTCGTGCGCTGCTCGGGCCAGGCCTGGGTCACACCATGAGGAAATAGTGGCGCGCCTACTTCCCGCTGTAGCCTCGGCTCCGAGGGCGACGTTTCCGTTGCGGCTACTCTCGCTGACGTTCAACGCCGTCAGTTTTGGACGGGGAGTTCGACTCTCGAGCCTGTCTCAGAACCCTTCGCGTTGAACAGGGAGAGTCCTAACATCCGTGCAATCTGCCCGGAGGTTATCCCATGCCCTGGCGCCCCTTCACTCGCGACCAAGGGTGGCTTCTGCCCCCTACCTTGGATGAACTGCTGTCTGACGACCACCCGGCCCGGTTCGTGGCCGCCTTCGTCGACAACCTGGACCATGATGTCTGGGCCGAACTGAATATCGACCTGGACGGAGAGGAGGTGGGGGCTCCGGCCTACCACCCGCGGGCGCTGCTGAGCGTGTGGCTCTACGGCTTCACGACGGGCGTGCGCTCCTCACGGAAGCTGGAGGGGGTGTGTCGAGATCAGCTTCGGTATCTGTGGCTCGTCGAACGACTATGGAGGAGCGTCAAGTACGAGGAGGTGTACTTGAGGGCGTACGAGTCGGTGTCAGAAGCCAGGGCCGGGCTCAGCCGGTACTTCGAGTTCTACAATACCCGGCGGCCGCAGTCCAGTCTCGGGGGGATGACGCCGGACCAGTTCTACCACAACTGGCTGCCCAAGCCCGTGGCAGCTTGACCCAACGAAGCGCAATTCCACCTATCGGACCGGGCCCCGCTGTTCAAACAAACGGAGCCACCTCTGAAGTCCGGCAATAGTTCGCGAAATGAGGTGGGGATGGGTAGGCTGGGTGGAAACCCAAGCCGGAGGGTAAGCGGAATGCGCGGACGGACCGACCCCCAGGTGACCATGCTCGCCTTCATCGACCTGGAAAGCCGGGTCCCGCCTGGCCACCCCCTGCGCACCATCAAGACACTGGCTGACCACTGGTAGTCCAGCTCCTCGCAGAAGGCCCGCTCGCAGGTCGTCCTCGGCGGCCCGCGGCGGGACGAGCAGATCGAAAACATGACGCACACCGTGCGCAGCATCGCGCGCGCCGGCATCCCCATATTCGGCTACAACTGGATGCCCTCCGGCGTCTGGCGCTCCATCCGCCACGCCCGCATCCGGGGCGGCGCGGAAGCCACCGCCTACGACCACGCCGAGATGCGTGACGCCCCTCTGACGCACAGCCGCGAGTACTCCGAAGCCGAACTCTGGGCAAACCTTGAGTACTGGATCAAGGCCATCACCCCCGTGGCCGAGGAGGAGGGCATCCGTATCGGCATCCACCCGGCGGATCCCCCGGTTGACAGAGTCGGCGGCATCCCGCGCCTCCTGAACGGCTTCGCCGGCTACAAGCGCCTCACAGAAATCGTGGACTCCCCGTCGAACGCCATCGAGTTCTGCCAGGGCACGTTCTCGGAGATGTCAGACTCCGCCGACGGCGGCATCTACGACATGGTCCGCTACTTCGGCGCACGCAAGAAAATCCTCTATGTCCACTTCCGCAACGTCTCCAACCCCGGGCCGAAGTTCGATGAGTCGTTCATCAACACGGGCTACGTGGACATGCTGCGCGCCCTCCGGGTGTACCACGAGGTCGGCTTCGAAGGCGTCTTCGTGGACGACCACGTCCCCCACACCCGCGGCGACACCGCTTGGGGCCACCGCGGCCGCGCATTCGCCAACGGCTACATCCAGGCCCTGATAGACGTGGTCGAGGTTGAGACCGGCCCCGCACGGGGCTGAACGGCGTGCAACCGCTGTCCCAGGCGAGAATCACCATAGGAGGATCAGATGCCCCAAGTACGCCTCGGGATCCGGAATTTCACCGAAAAAGACATTGATCCATGCGCTCGTACGTTCGCCGCCGCGTACGATGCTGATCTGATCTTGAACTGGCTTCTCCGGCAAGATAGCCGGCGATTGGAAAGTATTGCGCGGGCAGCCCGCGACCTAGCGATGGTCCCGTTCAAACACATGGGCTACACATACACGACCACAGACTTCCGCGGCGTCGCGGTCTGGTTGCCCCTGCCAGGCAAGAATGTCTCGACGGATGACGAGTGGCGCGAAGCCAGGCCAGTCCTCAACGCCGTTTGCGGGCGCCGCGCCCTCCGCTCCGAACGCTTCTTACGCGCCATGGAAAACAAGCACCCGGACGAGCCGCATTATTACCTCGTCGGTATCGGCGTCCTGCCCAACACCAGGGGCAGGGCATCGGTTCCGCGCTCATCCGTCACGTCACCCGGAAGCTGGGCCATGAGCGGGTGCCCGCCTACCTCGAAGCCAACACCCAATTTAGCGTCCCACTCTATGAGCGCCACGGGTTCGAGGTCGTTGAGAAACTGCGGCTGATCCCCGGCGCCCCATATATCTGGCGCATGTGGCGGGAGCCCAAGTAGGGCGAGCAACGCTTTACACGCGGCTCCCGGCCTGCGCCCGCTGCCCAAACGCGCTATCCTATCCGGCCAGTCCGGCAAAGCCCGCGAGCGATCGCGATCGGGCGCAAGGCGCGCCTGACCGCGTCTGGCACGGCTCGCACGGGCAAGATGAGGGAAGGGAAACGAACATGAGGAAACACCTGCTACTCCTGCTATCGGGCCTCGCCCTCGTGGCGCTAGCCGCTGCGGCCTGCGGCGGAGACGAAGCGCCGGCCGCTCCGACAGCCGCGCCCGCGGCTACGGCGACTACCGCCCCGACACGCCCCGCCGTCATAGCCACCTCTGCCCCCACTGCCGCGCCCACCGCAGCGGCTACGGCCACAGCCCGGCCCGCAGGTCCCACAGGCAACTTCGTGCTCGGGGAAATCCTCGTAGACCCCGCCGTGTTCATGCCCTCCAAGCAGGGCACCGGCAACCTCCAGCTCCTCCTCTTCTGGGGCTTCTTCGAGCCCCTTTTCTGGGCGGAGCACTCCGAGCAGCCCAAGCTGAACACGGACGTCAAGACATTCAACAAAGGCATCATCGAGTCCTGGACCATCGCCCCCGACAACAGCGCCATAACCATGAAGGTCCGCAAGGGCGTCCAGTTCCACCGCGGTGCAGGGGAGGTCGACGCGCTCGACGTCTGCTTCTCCATGAACGACGCCATCAAGACCGGCTCAACCAACCAGCGCGCCGCCGGCATCCAGCGCTTCGTGACCGGCTTCGACTGCCCCGACGCCAGCACGGTCGTCATGAAGATCAAGGACAACAAGATCGACCCCAACTGGCACCGGATCATGAGTAACAACACACTCGGGGCGCCGGTCATCGTCTCCAAGAAGCTGTACGACCAGATTGGCGAGACCCAGTTCACGACTACGCCAGTTGGCACGGGCGTGATGGAGCCGACGGAGTGGGTCGCGTCCGACCACATCACCGCCAAGCCCAACGCCTCGCACTACCGCGCGGCCCCCAAGATCGCCTCGTACAAGATCGTCCTGATGCCTGAGCCGGCCACGCGCGTGGCGGCCTTGAAGTCCGGCCTCATCACCGCCTCACGCGTCCCGCTAAAGCTCATCAACAACACCAAGAAGGACATCGCCGGCTCCTGGTCGAGGGAGCTGGGCCCGCCCATCAACCAGGCCGTCATGTTCGGCGGCAACTACTGGGCCGACAAAGACCCTGCCACCGGCGAGGACGTCTACCGCAAGCGCGACGGCTTCAAGCCCGACGCCCAGCACCCCTGGATCGGTGACCCCGCTGACGCCGCTTCAATGGAGAAGGCCCGCAAGGTCCGCCAGGCGCTGACCATGGCGATTGACCGCGACGCCATCGTCAAGGAGATCCAGTCAGGCATTGGCCGGCCCCTGCACACTCTGACCAACGCCTTCCCCGGCGACCCACACTGGAGCGCCGACTTCCTCATCCCCTACAACACGACCGAGTCGAAGAAGCTCCTCGCAGAGGCCGGCTACCCCAACTGCTTCCCATTCACCTTCTTCGTCGCTCCCGCTAAGGAGTGGGACGTTGAGGTCGGCGCGGCTGTGGCGCAGTTTTGGCGGCAGATCGGCTGCGCAGTCACCATCGACGCCTCAGACTACGCGGCAGTGCGCCCGTTGCTCGTCCAGCGCAAGCGCGATAACCCCTGGATGATCCAGGTCGGCACCAATCAGCAGCCCGACGGCCAGTCCCCGGCTGCCAACGCTCGGCCCTCGCCCGGCTTCAGCCTGGCCGTCGAGGTCCCCAACGAAATCACCGACATCGGCTTCCGCAACCTCGACCTGGCGGCGACCACCGCAGAGTCGCGCGCCGCCAACAACAGGGAGTGGCAGGCCTACATGACGAAGTGGTCGCTGTTCGCGGCCGTGAGCACGCTCCCCACGTCGATCGTGTTCCGGCCCGAGGTCACAGCCTTCAGCCCGTACATGAACGATGGGCCGGAGTTCGTGGCGCCGGAGACTCTGGTGATGAGCAAGTAGGCAGACTCGCAAAACGGCTCATCGTGAGACCGGTAGACACGGCATCGCCTGAGGAGACCCTTGGACGGGGCAGGGCATGGCAGCCCTGCCCCGTCTGCTTTTCGGGCAGACCTAAGTCACCTGCCCGTACAATCCGCCTCTGTTGGCGCGACCCGAGCCACCGCACCCACTCCGCTGAACAAGGCCAACTGACTTGAGACAGCTGATCGCCCGGCGACTCATCGCCGCACTCATCGTGCTGTGGCTCGCCAGCGTCATCGTCTTCTCGCTATCCCGCATGTCAGGCGACCCCCGCCACCTGTTCATCAGCGAGTACACCACGCAGGAGCAGTGGGACGCCTGGGGCCGGGAGTTCGGCCTCGACAAACCCTACCCGTTGCAGTACTGGCGCTGGTTCAGCAGGGCCATTCGGGGCGACTTCGGCGAATCACTCCGGGAGCAGGTCCCGGCCATTGACGTCGTCAAGACCAAGTTCCCGGCGACGCTCCAGCTCGGCCTCGGCGCGTTCGTGTTCGCCGTCGGGGTCGGAGTGCCTCTGGGCGTCTTCGCAGCGGTCTCGCGCG
>CAYWBD010000155.1:0-5997 GCA_964456315.1 uncultured Thermoflexus sp. | reverse complement strand
CCCTGTCTGAGCTTAGCGTCGACGCCGCGGACGCCTTGATGGTCGGCGACGTGGTGAAGCGGGACATCGCAGGCGCTCAGGCGCTGGGCATGCGCACCGTCTGGATCAACCGCCACGGCCTCAAGCGCGATTCGTCCTCGCCTACGCCCGATGCCGAGATCGCCAGCCTCGAAGAGCTCCCCGCATTACTTTGAAGACTTTGCCCCGGCTGTCCCGACATGCTTCTTCACAGGCGTCCGGCCACGCAAAAAGTCGAAGTCGCAGCCGTGCTGCGCCTGCATGACGTGCCGCGCAAACAGCCAGGCGTAGCCGCGAGTCGGCGCACCGTCAGCTGAGCCTTCGCCCTCACCTGCGCCCGTCGGTGGCGGGCCCCCTCCGGCTGGGAAGATGGACGCGGCGGGATTCTTCGCTCTGCTCGGAATGACACCGGCGCGCGGGCGCGCGTGTTGTCTGGCACGACCCTGCGCCGACCTGCGACGCGCAAGCTCCCGCGCCTCGACCATCAGGTCAATCCGCCGACCAGGCACATCAAGCTCGATAATGTCGCCGTCCCGGACCAGCCCCAGCGGCCCACCGACCGCAGACTCCGGCGACACGTGCAGCACAACCGTCCCAAACGCCGTGCCGGACATCCGGGCGTCGCTGACCCTCACCATGTCACGCACGCCCTTGGCCAGGACCTTCTTCGGCAGAGGCAGCATGCCCCACTCAGGCATGCCTGGCCCCCCGATTGGGCCTGCGCTCTTCATCACGAGCACGTCGTCCGGCGTCACATCCAGGCCCGGCGAGTCAACGCGCGCTTTCATGTCCGCGTAGCTCTCGAACACCACCGCGCGTCCCCGGTGCTTCATCAGCGCTGGTGAGGCCGCCGATTGCTTGATCACCGCGCCGTCCGGCGCGAGCGAGCCCCTGAGCGCGGCGATGCCGCCTTCCTTGAACAGCGGGTCGTCGAGCGGCCGCACGATGTCGTCGTTGAAGCATTCCGCCGGCTCGATGTCCTCCCCGAGCGTCTTGCCGCTGACGGTGGCGCATCCGAGGTTAAGCATCGGCGACAGCCGCTTCATCACCGCCCCGATCCCTCCAGCGTAGAACAGGTCCTCCATCAGGTACTTGCCCGAAGGCTTCAGGTTGACGATGGTCGGCGTCGACCGAGACAGCTCGTCAAACCGGGACAGCGGCAGGTCTATCCCGCAGCGACCGGCAATCGCTGTCAGGTGGATGATGGCATTGGTAGATCCCCCGCAGGCCAGCAGCACCCGCATCGCGTTCTCGAACGCCTGCTCAGTCATGATCTGCGACGGCCGCAGGTCCCGCTTCACCAGCTCAATAATCTTCGCCCCCGCCTGCTCGGCAAGTGCAGAACGGCGGACATCTGCCCCCGGTATCGCCGCCCCGCCGGGCAGCGTCATACCGAGGGCCTCCGTGATCGCACCCATCGTCGATGCGGTGCCCATCACCATGCAGTGGCCGGGCGAACGGTAGATCGCCGCCTCCATCGAGTCATACTCGGCCTGCGTGATGCGGCCTGCCCGCAGCTCGGTCCAGTAGCGCCGGCAGTCCGTGCAGGAGCCCAGCTCCTCTCCGCGCCAGTTGCCTTTGAGCTGCGGGCCGCCCGTCAGCAGGATGGCCGGCAGGTCCGCCGAGGCCGCGCCCATGAGCATCGCAGGCGTCGTCTTGTCGCAGCCCGAAAGCAGCACCACGCCGTCTATCGGCAGCCCGCGGACCATCTCCTCGACGTCCATCGACATCAGGTTCCGCAGGAACATCGAGGTCGGCGACAAAAAGAACTCGCCCAGCGAGATCACGGGGAACTCCAGCGGGAACCCGCCGGCTGCCAGCACCCCCCGCTTCACGTGCGCGGCGAGGTCCCGCAGGTGGGCGTTGCAGTGGGTGGCCTCGCTCCACGAGTTTGCGATGCCAATCACCGGCTTGCCTGCAAACGCCTCGTCCGGCCAGCCCTGCGCCTTCAGCCCGGAGCGGTGCAGGAACCCCTCCAGATCCTTCGGCGCAAACCACTCGTGGCTGCGCAGGTTTTCCGGTCTGGCATTTTTCCGAGTTGGCATAAGTGTTGGCCCCGTGAATTCGCGCCCGGTCCGGTGAAGTGGCGGCGAGTTTAGCATCGCATGGCTTGCAGGCCGGCGCGTTTGAGGCGGACGTGCGACGTGCTACCCTCTCGCCAATCGGATGCTGTACAGAAAGGGCCACGTTGTGTCAGTCCGCCCGCCCGCCGCCAGGCCACCGAGATTCCCAGTCCTCTCAGTCCGCGGAACCCCCCGCGACATGGGCCGCCAGATCGGCGAGGCCCGGCGCCAGCACGTCCGCGAGCTTGTCGAACTGGTCGTCGCCCGCGTGAACAAGGGCCGCTCAGACCCGATCGACGCCCACGTGGCCGCCCGGACGGCCGCGGGCGCCATCCCCTTCGTTGAACGCTACTCGCCAGACTCCATGGATGAGGTCCGAGGCGTCGCCGAAGGCGCTGGAGTTGCCACGGAGCAGGTCATGCTCCTCAACGCCCGCAACATGCTCGCCCCTGCCGACGACCATCCCGCCGCTGGCGCGTCCAGGTCCCTCACGCCAACCCTCTCCCGAGGGGAGAGGGCTAAGTCGGGCACCCCGTCCACCCGTTCCCAGGGGGAGAAGGCGAGTTCTGCCGGCGAAGGCTGCACGTCGTTAATGGTCGGCGCCCACGCCAGCGCTACCGGAGGCGCGGTCGCCGGCCAGAACTGGGACAACGACCCCGCCATGGACCCCTTCTCGCTCATCCTCG
This sequence comes from uncultured Thermoflexus sp., assembly GCA_964456315.1. Lineage (GTDB taxonomy): Bacteria > Chloroflexota > Dehalococcoidia > Lucifugimonadales > Lucifugimonadaceae > SHXW01. Next base: position 3,230 of record CAYWBD010000155.1, on the reverse strand, counting down.
TCAGGCGCCCCAACGGCAAGCCCTCAAACATGACCTGGACGCAGCCCGGGCTCATCGCCTATATCGGCATGAACAGCGCAGGCATCGGCGTCTGCATGAACGCGATGAACGGGCCCAGTCGCAGCAACGGCGTGCCCTGGTACTTCATCGTCCGGGCATTCTACGAGCAGGTCTCGCTTGACGGCCTGGTGTCCGCTGCCGAGAGCGCTCAACGCACGATTACGGCCAACGCTGCGACCGTTACCCCACAGGGCGCCGTGGACCTGGAAGTCACCCCCGACGCCGTGCGCGTCCTCCGGGCAGATAGCGCGGGTAAGCTCGCCCACACCAATCACTGCGTGCACGCGGACCTCGTCGGCCACAACAAACGCTTCGGCGACCGCATCTACGGCCAGTCGTTTCCCCGCAAACAGCGCGCCGAGGCGCTACTGACAGGGCAGGGCGGCGCAGTGGGCATCGACTTGATGAAAGCTATCCTGTCTGATCACGACGGCTACCCGACAGCGATCTGCCGCCACCCCAACCCGGACCCCCTCACAGGCTGGCAGCGCAGCGTCGTTTCGATCATGTTGGAGCCCTCCGCCGGTCGCATGCACGTGTCCCGCGGCAACCCCTGCGAGGCCCCCTACGAGACCTACGAGCTGAACTGAACCCGCAGCGACAGTCCGTCCGGGCCGTGCGGCTGGGTTCCGCCCAGCGCAGTGGCCTTCCCCAAACGCAAGTGTGAGCGGCGCAGGCCTGAGCAAGGAATGGGACCCGACCTATGCGACTCAGCCGCCCAATGCTGTGGGGCGCCGGCCTCGGCGTCCTGGCGGGCCTGGCGGGCACCGTCATATCCATGTTTCAGGTCAAGAGTGGGGAGGCCACACGGGGCGAGCTCGTTGCCGCGGGGCTGCTCGTCGGCGTGCCTCTGGCGACCGTCGCGGGCGCAGGCGCGGGGTGGGTCTGGGGACTCTTTTTCGGGACCGGTAACGCTGAGCCGACCGCGCCCTCGCCCGCGCCTCCCCGCGACGGCGTGGGCCAGCGCCAAGGCGACCCACGTCGCAGGAAGAGGCGCTAGGTCCAGAGAGGAGATACGCAGCGGGACAGCCGGGCAGCGATTCTTGACCCGCGATATCATCCCGGCCCATGAAGCTCCACGACGTCAATACGACCGACATCCGGGCGGCCATCGAGCTAGGCTGCCGCACCATGCAGTCGGTCTTCAATGCCGACGACAACGACTTCCCGTTCTTCAAGTCCATAGTCCTGCCTCGGGCATACCTGGCCTTCCACGACATCCACGGTGAGTCCCACGTCCCCGGCCGGCACCTCAACGCCCTCCTCTCCGCCGAAGACGCGGCCGGCGTGACGGTGGACGAGGCCGCTATCGAAAAGCACACACGCGCAGCCTTCTTCTCCTATTCAGGCCCCTTCCCGCTCCCGCTCAACCGGGACCGGACCGGCGGCCCGCTCGCCAACTTCACCGAGCACAACGTGCGCGAGGGGTTCCACGCGCTCTTCGCCCTCGCAAAGTACCGGGACTCCAAGCCTGCCCGTGAGCTCTCCGAACGGAGCATCGAGTGCATCAACAGCCTCTGGGACCCCCACCGCGGCTGGGACCGCGGGGTGTTTGAGAAGGCCGGCATCCGCTGGGCGCGTGAGCACACGTTCATCGTGGGCCTGGGCCGGGCCATCGGGCCCCTTGTGAAGTACTACCGGGCCACCGGGCACAGCCCCGCCCTCAGCCTGGCGCTGCTCCTCAAGGACAAAGCCACCTCGGACTACTTCACAACGTCAGGTGACTACGACCGGGGCCGCTTCGGGTCCCACACACACTCGACCACATGCGTCATGTCCGGCCTTGCCCAGCTTGCCGACCTGACCCAGGACGCGCCGCTCATGCTCCGCGTGAAGGCGTTTTACGACAACGGCCTGCGGGCAATCCGGGACGAGCTGGGATGGGTCATCGAAAGCACCGCGGATGGCGCCAACTCTGACCGCGGCGAGTGCAACAACACCGGCGACATCGTGGAGACGGCCCTCATCCTCGGCCGCTGGGGCTGGGCAGACTACTTCCACGATGCCGAGCGCATCTTGCGCGGCCACCTGCTGCCCTCGCAGCTTCGGGATGTCTCCTTCATCAAGGACCCACCCAACCCGAGGGGCGAGGACGGCCTGCGGGACGTCGCCGCCCGGCACCTGGGCGCGTTCGGGTTTCCGGCCCCCTACGGGCACCATCCCCTCGGCCTGGCCGAAGTGAGCTTCAACATGGACATCGTGGGCGGCGCAGTCGGGTCCCTCTGCGAAGCACTACGCGAGACCGCGACTTCAGGTCCTGACGGCCACCGGCTGAACCTGCTGTTCGACCACGAGAACGAGTTCTTGAAGGTGGAACGAGTGCTGGCGTCTGCGCTGCGGGTCACCACGAAAAAGCCCGGCCCTCTCTGGGTCAGAGTCCCGCCATGGGTGGACAGGTCCAGGCTCGCCGTCGCGGGCCTGGCCGGGCAGCACCGCCTCGACGGCAGCTACGTGTTCATCGCTGACCCGCCCTTGGACCGGCCCGTGACGATCGAGTACCCGGAGGGGACGTCGGAGCTAGTGCTGCGACACCGCACCAGGGACATCAGAGTCCACATGCGCGGGGACAGCGTCAGCGCGATGGACAGTTTCGGGGCGGGACTGACGTTCTTCGACCCAGTGAGCGGGTAGAGGTCATCCAGATTGCTTTAACCTGAACTTGATTCAGGATCTCAACGGCGATAGGCAACGGGCATTTTTCGTGAACGCCATCCGGGGATGGCGAAAGGCCTTCACAGGCTGGCAGGGCAGGGCGGCGACCGGAGACAACGGTCCCGGGCGAACGAAAAAACGTCGCCTAGGCCGCGGCGACCTGGGCGCGCTGCTTGGCCTTGAGCGCCCACCCAACGACCATCTCCACTTCACCCGGCTCCCACGGTTTCGCCACGTAGTCCCGCACGCCGAACTGCACCGCTCGGACCATCGTCTCCCCTGAGCCGTTCGCAGTAATCATGACCACCGGGACGCCCGCGGTGGCGCCGTTGGCCTTCAGGCGGCGGAGCGCCTCCATGCCGTCCATCCCCGGCATGGCGATGTCCAGCAGGATGAGGTCTGGGGGAGGCTGGGAGACGGCCTGCTCAAGGCACTGCTGGCCGTTTTCAGCGTGCAATACCGTGTGGCCCTCCTCTGTGAGGATGGTCGCAAGGGCGTTGCGGATGTCGGGGTGGTCG
>CAYWBD010000154.1:0-2696 GCA_964456315.1 uncultured Thermoflexus sp. | reverse complement strand
AGTACGGAGGCACCGGCCTCGGTCTGACTATTAGCCGGAGGTACTGCAGGCTCATGGGCGGCGACATCTCTGTCGACACTGCCCCAGACCGGGGATCGACTTTCACCGTGAGGCTGCCCCGGGACATAGAGCCGTACGTAACTACCGCAGCCCAGCCTAAAGGCTCGGATTAGGGTATGAACACCGTGCTACTGGTCGAGGACAACGAGATGAACCGGGACATGCTCTCCCGCCGGCTGGAGAAACGCGGGATGAAGGTCATCTGCGCGACGGACGGCGCGGAAGCGCTGCGGATCGCCAGTGACTCGCGCCCGGACGTGGTCCTGTTGGACCTGAACTTGCCGGTCCTTGACGGCTGGGAGGTAACCAGGCGCCTGAAAGGGGACCCGCTGACAGCGTCCATTCCCGTGCTTGCTCTTACCGCCTACGGGACGCCTTCTGAGAGGCGGCGAGCTCTGGAAGCCGGCTGCGACGAGTACGAGACCAAGCCCATCGACCTGCCCAGGCTGCTGGCAAAGATGGAGGCCCTGGTCAGCGCTAGAGGTAAGGGCCCGAGGCGATGACTTCTGCGACAGCGGTACGTCCCGACCAGATCCAGCTCCCGGCGGACGCCGCGAGCATGTCGGAGGTCCGGCATGAACTTCGGACGTACTTGAACCACATCGTCGGCTATGCCGGGCTGGTGCTCGAACAAGCAGAAGAGTCCGGCTCCCGGCAGACGCGGCGGAACGCCGAGGAAAGCCTGCAGGTGGCGGAAGACATGACAGCGGCGGTCTCCAACCTGTTGCGATCACTGGCAGCAGGCGACCGCGCCGCATGCACCGAACTGATCAACAAGCGGATTCAGCCGGCGGCGTTACAGGTCATCCGCGCCATGGAACGCGCAACGGCGGAGGCGGCCTCGACAGGCGTGCCCGCAATGGCCGCGGATATGGTCAGGGTGTCTACGGCGTGCCGTCATCTAATGGACGCGGTCGCCGGGGGGCTGCGGCCTCCAAAAGGTTCTGGCGTCAACAGGACTCCTGGCCGGAAGGCTTTGCCAGATGGAGTAACGCCTCCTGCGCGCCGTCCGGCGAGATTGCTGGCCGTCGACGATAACCCCGAGAACCTGGAGCTGTTCACGCGCTTTGCGACGCGTCGCGGACATAAGGTCCTGGGCGTGCGGACGGGAGAGCAGGCGCTGAATGAACTGGAACTGCAGGCGTTCGACCTCATCGTCCTGGACATCATGCTCCCGGGCGCTGATGGGTTTGAGGTGCTTAGGCGCGTGAAGGGCTCCGCCGCACGGGGCGTCCCGGTGATCGTGCTGTCGTCGCTCGATGACCTGGCCAGCATGGTGACCTGTCTGAGGATGGGCGCAGAGGACTTCATGAGGAAGCCGTTCAATGCGGAAGTCCTGGCGGCGCGTATAGACGCACTGCTCGACCGCGGGCGGACCGGGGCATCACAGGGGCACAGGGACCCGGAGGCGCAGTCTCAAGGCGCCAACCCGCATGCGTTGTCGCCTCGTGAGGTTGAAGTGCTGAGCCACCTGGCAATGGGCAAGTCCAACAGGGAGATTGGCAGTGACCTGTTCATTACCGAGAACACAGTCATCCGGCACGTCAACCACATTTTTACGAAGGCCGGCTTGCCCAACCGCGCCGCCGCTGGCGTATACGCGGCGAGGCTTGGCCTTGCCGACATCGGACGCAGCGATGCCCGCTCATTTGCCACAGGCCCCGCGTCGGGAAGAAGGAGGAGCCAATGAAGAACCAGGCGTTAATCTTGTCCGCGATCACCATTCTGGCTGCGTTGTCCTGCGGAAGCGCAGAGTCCCAACCGCCCGCGCCCGCCGAAGTAGGGTCGACTGCCGCTACTACGACGCCAACTGGCGCCCCCCTGCCTTCGCGTCCTCCCGCGCTGCAACAGGCACTGCCCACGCCGACGCTGACCGCGGTGCCCACGCCATCCCCGACGGCGATCCCCTCGCCGACCGCGCAGCCCACACCCACAGCGCAGCCGCTGCCATCGCCTCAGCCGTCGCCGGTGCCGATCGCGGAACTTCCCAAGGCTACCCCGAGACCTGACCAACTCCCCGCGGCCGCATGGGACCTCATTCTCGGGCCTGCCAGGAAACACCCGCCAGAGCTGAACCCTGGGTCGGAGCCGCTGCCACCCGAGAAAGTAACGGAGCTGTGGGACACATTCCTTCGCGGCACGCGGATGCACGTCCTGTTCGTCACGACTACTGGTACGCGCAACGACAATGTCAACCTGAATTTCGCTTTTTGCGAAGATGGCACCGGCAGGCTGCTCATCACCGAGGAGCTAATAGACTTTTCGTACACGTGGACTGTCCAGCAAAGCCGCGGAGGACTGTGGAACGAGGCGATCCTCGAGGCCACCACCACCCGTATCAATGACCGCCCGCCTCGAGGGTCAGGACAATCGGTAGGTGGGAAGGGCGGTGGCGTGCTATTTATCTCCGAAGACGGTCCCCACTATGTAGATCCGCTTCAGCCCGTGACATTCTCGGAGCTAGGCAAGTGCCCAGCCTGACACCATCTGACGGCTTCGGCCAATGGCGACCCTCATTCCGAACGGAGCGCGGCGGAGGCGCGCAGCCGATGAAACTGACGCGTGCTCGGCGTGTAGTCGCTGCCAGAGAGCAAAACGCCAGATCACTCCGCTCCGGGCCCCTGCGGGGCCTCCGG
>CAYWBD010000153.1:0-8375 GCA_964456315.1 uncultured Thermoflexus sp. | reverse complement strand
TGACCTACTTCAAGGGCCGCGGCGGCGCGGGTGTCGTCATCGACGGCTGCCTGCGGGACATCGGCGAGATCAAGAAGCTGGGACTCGGGCTCTGGATCAAGGGCGCGACCCCAAATTTCCACACGCAGACAGTGCAGTTCCCAGCGGCGATAAATGTCCCCGTCGCCTGCGGCGGCGCGCTTGTGCTGCCGGGCGACATTATCGTGGCCGACGACGACGGTGCGGTCGTGGTGCCCATTGCCGCCGCACCGCAGCTGGTGGAAAAGGCAGGGGAGCACGTCGAATGGGAAGAGTTCAGCCGCTTGAAGCTCTCCGAAGGTGGCGACCTACGGAAGTACTACCCGCTGAACGACGAGGCGCGTGCCGAATACGAAGTCTGGAAAAAGAAACAGGCAAAGAAGAAGTAACCGGAACAAAGATTTCGCAGATTACACAGATTTGCTGGTGGATGGCTGACTCGTCTTCAAGTTGTCGAAACGATTGCACTGAAGAGACGTTGCACCAAAATTTATCAATAACCCGAGCGCGTAGTTTGATGTTTTCAAGTAATTGATCGTCTGCGCCTCTTCGATGGGCGTAATCATTTTGATAGCTTTGAGTTCAACAATCACGGCCCCGAAGCATACGAAGTCAGGTCGATATTGAATGGTCAGGCGCGAACTCTTATAGGAAACTGGCAGTTTGGGCTCTCTTGCGAACGGCAAGCCACGGCTTGTAAACTCTATCACCAGAGCTTCATGGTAAACGGCCTCGAGAAACCCGGGTCCCAGTTCCGAATGAACTTCCATCGCGGCACCGATGATCGCGAAGGACCTTGGATCGCGTAGGGGTACTTCGGTCGTCGTTTCAGACATCTGCGCTGAATCCAATATCATCTAATCTGCGAAATCTGCGAAATCTGTGGTTTCGTTCACACTGGCATCGTCCGCTTTGAATGCGCCCGCCCCGCTCGCGCCGTGTCTTCCCGGTGCCCGGCGATGACGCGCACCCCCTCGTCGATCTTGGCCGCGATGTTCTCCGGCGTCGCGCCCTCCAGAAAATTGACGCCGTTCTTGCGGCACGCCGCGAACACACGCTCACGCGCCGCCAGCATCTCGGCCGGGTAGGGGTCACGCGGCACCTTCACGTACCCCAGCGACAGCCCCAGGTCCCCGGGCCCCATCTCCGCAAACCCGATCCCCGGCACCGACAATATCTCCTCGCAGTTGGCGACCCCCTCGGGGCTCTCGATCTTCACCCCAAGGAGCAACTCGCCGCTGCGGTTCAGCGGCCAGGGGTCGCAGCGGCCCATGTACTCCTCGGGCGACAAGCCCCAGACCTGTGCCGCGGTCGGCTCCGACCCGCGCCCCCGCGTCCCCGTCCCCAGCCACGGCCGACCATCCGCGCGGGCTGCGCGCCCTGAGCCTGTCGAAGGGCCCCGTATTTTCGCCATCCGTGCCACGGGCGTCGGCAGCCCCGGGTCCACACCTGCCAACTGGTTCGGGTACCGGCACGACTCCACGAAAGCCCGTACCACGTCGACCGACTCCGCCTGGCACAACAGGATGCCGTGCGCGCCACGCCCAAGGACCTGCCTGAACTGCCAGGCGTTGTAACGGACGTTCGCCTCATCCGTACCGTTCACAGGCGCCTCGACGATCACCGTCGGCGTCCTGTGCCCCGACGCCGTCGGCCCGCCGTCGATGAGGCCGCGCATGTACGAATCGAGCCCGGTCATGTCGAACGGCCCGTGCTCCATGCCGACGTTGATGTAGTCCGCCCACGTCCTGGCGTCCTTCTTCCCCTGTTCGTACGTCAGCACGTGGCCAGTGTGCCCGCCGATGTAGTACACCGCCTGGCCCTGGTCCAGAAGCTCGATAGCGCGATTGATGCGTGAGGGCATGCGGTGACTCCTGAATGGACTGCTAAACGATCTCGGCGCCGCCGGTACGACGTGCGCCTGAAAGGTGGGGTGTCGGGCCAGACGGCCCAGCCCCGGACGCCGCACCGCCGTGTACGGCGCCGCCTGGGAAGACTTTGCCAGGGTTGAAGCGGGAGCGGCGGGCTGTCACTCCCTCTCCCCTTGCGGGAGACACGCTTCTTTCCCCCTCTCCCCCTGCGGGAGAGGGCTGGGGTGAGGGGTGCCCGGAACGGGATTCTTCGCCCTGCGGGCTCAGAATGACAACGTTAGATCCCTCGGCTCCGGGCGCCTGACGCCCTTCGCTCGGGATGAGGGTCTGCCCGAAGGCCGGGCGCAGGCGGGCCATGGCCTCCAGGTCCTCTGGCGTGAACACCATCGGCATATACGCCTGCTTCTCGATGCCGATGCCATGCTCGCCGCTCAGCGCGCCGCCCGCGTCCACGCATGCCTGCAGGATGCGGTGCCCGGCCTCGATCACCTTGCGCACATCGCCAGGCTTCCTCTCGTCGAACAGGATGCAGGGGTGCAGGTTGCCGTCACCGGCGTGGAACACGTTGGCTATGGTCAGCCCGAGCTCGTCACCCACGGCCCGCACCGTCCGCATGACCTCTTTGAGCTTCGTGCGCGGCGCAACACCGTCGACCAGGTAATAGTTCGGCGCCAGCGTGCCCATCGCGCCGATTGCCCCCTTGCGCGTCGCCCACAGCTCGGCCCGCTTCACCGGGTCGTCTGCCGACCGGATCTCCGACGCCCGGTTGCGTCGCAAGACTGCCTCGCAGTGCGCCGACTGCTCTGCGACCGCCTCGCGCAGGCCGTCCACCTCGACGATAAGCACCGCTTCAGCGTCCGCCGGGTAGCCCGGGTGATACACCGCCTCGCACGCCCGTATGGTCACCGCGTCCATCATCTCCAGCGCCGCCGGGATGATGCCCGCGCCGATGATGTCCGACACCGCCTGCGACGCATCGTCCATCGTCCGGAACGCCGCAAGCAGCGTGCGCACCGACTCCGGCGCTCGCAGCAGCCGCACAGCGACCTTGGTGGCGATGCCGAGCGTGCCCTCTGACCCGACGAAGACCCCGCGCAGGTCGTACCCCGGCGACTCCCGGGCATCACCGCCGAGCCATGCAACAGACCCGTCCGCCAGCACGACCTCGACGCCCAGCACGTGGTTGGTCGTGACGCCGTAGGCCAGGCAGTGCGGGCCGCCAGCGTTCTCGGCGACGTTCCCGCCGATGGTGCACGCCTTCTGCGACGACGGGTCGGGCGCGTAGTAAAGGCCGTGCTTCTCGACGGCGTGGGTCAGGTCCAGGTTGACCACGCCAGGCTCAACCACGGCGATGCGGTTCTCAACGTCGATTTCCAGCACTCGGGTGAGTCGGGTGAGCGCGATGACCAGCGAGTTCCGCAGCGGAATAGCGCCCCCGGATAGCCCTGTCCCCGCGCCGCGCGGCACGATGTCCAGCCCGTAGCGGTTTGCGATGCGCACGCATTCTGCCACCTGGCCGGCATCGCCCGGCAGCACGACCGTGCCGGGCAGGGCCCGGTCTATCGAACCGTCGTACTCGTAGAGGAGCAGGTCCTCCGGACGCCACACGACATACCGCGTGTCGCCGACGACCTTCTCCAGGTCCCGTATGTGCTGGGCCTTCACGGGAACAAAGTTTACACAGACGCCGTCCTGAGCTTGTCGAAGGATTTCGCAGGTTGAGTTGGGAATAATCTCAACGACGTGATGGACCAGCACGGCAGTTCTCCGCGGCCAGGCTACGCACTTAAGAACGCGCCCAAAGAGCCCTTACGCGCAGGTCGGGCAAACACAATCGGTACCCAATTCCCAATCTGTGTAATCTGTGCAATCTGTGTTCTCGTTCCTCCGTCCCCCGCGCGGCGGCCTCCGGCGCACCCGGTACACCCCTACGTCTGCGGCAGGTACCGCTTCGGGAACTTGGCGACTATCGAGTATAGGACGTCCACCATGTTGACGGCCCGCACACGCGCTACCTGCCGGATGGAGTGCTCAGCAGTCGGGGGTTAATTCCCACCGAAGTCGGTACTCGCAAACTCTCTACTACTCGAGCAAATATTGCGAGGCTATCATGAAGCTGTTCGTCAGTAGTCCACATCTCCCATTCGTACTGGCGGTGGTTTAGGCTAAATACCGTGTGAATCATGACGTCAGACGTGTATTCGTTGCCGGTTGTAGCCCATTCCAAGGACCTACGTTTCAAGATCCACGTCTGACCAGGGACTCCCATGACTGTGACTTGCTTCTTCTCGACCACTTTCGGAACGCCGAACGGAGTGCCGGCCAGCATGAACCTCTCCCAATACAATTCGACCCCCGACGCTCGATGGTCATACATGGTGATCGTATTCCCGCTCCCCATCACTCCTCGCTGGACACGACTAGTGCAGCCCGCTGGCAACACTACAGGTCCCGACGCCCTTTTCAGCGACCAGCCACCAACTTCCACCGTCCATGACGGTGGAAGTTCGAACGACATCGGAACGCTGGCAACGAAACTCAAATGGACTTGCCATTGGCCCACAGCCGCGGCAGGGCGGGCGACACAGATTTGTACCTCTGGCGCTGGTTCACGGCCCCCTGATGCAGACGGGCCCGGCGCCTTACTTGTGGATGCGACACCATTCTTGCCCACTCGTGACAATTGCAGGGTACTCAGGACGTGATTAAAGATTGTGCGGCTGTTCTCCAGGATGCCGTCGCGGGTTTCCATCGCCACCTCGTACCGTGTGCCCTCCCAGAGAATGAGAGTCTGGACTCGCGTCACATCGGGAAAATACTGAGTGAGCAAATTGAATAAGAGATTTGGCGGTCGCTTTGAGACAATTCGAAGGGCTGGCAGCCCCGCGGCTACAGTCTCAGTTTCTTCGAAAACACGATACTCTTCGGGAATACGAGACCCAACGCTGGCCGCCCACCACAGCGTATCGGTGTCACTAGACGAACGATGTGGCTCCCAACTGGTGAACCGCACCGTAACAGCCGGGGGTGGAGGGTGATTGACGTAGGGGCAGCGCCCTCGCTCCCTCCCGATGTGGGTGTCCGTTATATGCGCAAGCGGACCAACTACCCAGTCCTTCGGCATTTCGAATGAGAATACGCCGTCTGGATCCCGGTACCTCTTGAAAGCGAGCCGGGTCGGTGTCACGTCGGAATCACACGGGACGATTGCCGTCGTAGTACAGGCGACGGGAACCACGGCTATAAACGCCAGGATGGCCCAGTAGGTTGCACCGGTCATTTCCAGCCTTCGCAAGAAGAAGCAGGCCTGAACCTCGCGGACTCCTTCCAATACAAACTACGAGTCAGGTCACTGGCCAACTTCAATGCCTCCCTACGTCTGCGGCAGATACCTCTTCGGGAACTTGGCGACTATCGAGTACAAGATGTCCACCATGTTGGCCACTCGCACCCGCGCCACCTGCGAGCACAGCTGGTACGCGGCGATGCGGTCGAACCCGTAGTCCCTAGCCAGCCAGGTCACGAGATCATAGAACGCGATTCGCGCTGCGTCCTCCATGGGCCGGGCGCTGCCGACCGACATCAGGAACTCGTCGTTTTCGATGCGTGGCGTGCTGATGGCTTTGCCCTTGATGAGCCCGACAGTGAGCGTGCCAATCGTCGGCACCTCAGCCGCCACGCCGCAGACCTCCGCGTCGCCCTGCGCTGCGTGGCCGTCGCCGACGAACAGCAGCGCACCCGGCACTTGGACCGGCAGATAGACCGTGTTCCCGGGGCACACGTCCGCGGCGTCCATGTTGCCGCCGTGGAACCCTGGCGACAGCGTGGAGATGGCCTCGATGGCCGGCGATGTGCCAATCGTCCCGTAAAACGGCTCGACCGGGATGGGCGCGATCTTCAGGCGCGGGTCGTGGATGATGCCGGCCTTCGTGATGCGCTGGATGAGGACTCGCTGCTCCAGCGGCTGGTTCAGCACACGGGTGAACACCGTCCCGCACAGGCCGCCGAACTCCGGGATGATGCAGCTGACGGCGTAGTCGCGCGAGACCTCAATCGCGTCTACCCGCACGGACAGCGTGTCGCCCGGCTCCGCGCCCGTGACAAATATCGGGCCGGTACACGGGTTCACGTAGGGCAGTGTGAGCGCCTTTGCCAGGTCAGTCTTTGGCGAATCGATCTTGTTGGCGAACGCGTCCAGCGTAGTGACCTGGAACGTTTCGCCCGGCCTGACAGTCGCGATGGGCTCTGCGTACGGCCCGATCACGTACGCCGGCTTCGTCAACGATGGCATCACGTGCTGCGTCCTGGCGCGACGCCCGGTCATGCCCGCCGTCCGGCCCGGCCCGCAGCTTTCTGCTGCGCCACCGCGTCCTTCGCCCGCCCGAGAGCCGCCTTGTCCTTGAGGAACTCACGTGCTGAGCCCAGCAGCATGTCGTGGACCCACATCGTCTTCATGAACTCATCGCCCATGTGGCCCCCGCCCTTCTGGATGGCGGCCTTCAGACCCGCCATCGTCTTCACCACCCTGGGGTTCTCGGGCTCACCCGGATAGCCGGTGCCCTGAGCGAAGTCATTCGGGCCGATCCCGAAGTAGTGGATGCCCTCCACCTTCAGCATGTCGCCGATGTTGTCGACCGCCGCCTGGTCCTCCAGGAGCGCGCCGACCAGCATGTTCTCGTTCGCCTCACGGTAAAACGCCCTCTTGTCCCCCCAGGGGTCCGGGGTGAGCGTGTACCGTGTGCCGCGGTTGCCGCCAAACGAACGCTCGCCGAGCGGCCCGAAGTAGCACGCGCGGACAAGCTGCTCGGCGTCCTGACGGGTGCCGATGTGCGGGCCCATGATCCCCATCACGCCACGGTCCAGGTACGACAGCACGACGTGCGACTGGATGCTCGGGACACGGGCGATGGGCGTGATCCCGACCTGCTCAGCGACTCGGCAGGCGTCCTCGATCTGGTCCAGCCCGAACGGACCGTGTTCCCCGTCAATCCACACAAAATCAAAGTCGAGAAACCCCAGGAGTTCGATTACCCAGGGCGAGGGGAACGTCAGGTTGTACCCATAGGCAACGCGTCCTGCTTTTCTGGCCTGTAGGACCCGATTTGGCTTCAAGAACGGCAAGGTAGTACTCCTGTGGCAACGTGTCCTGTGGGTTGTGCGCGACTGATCGGCGGCCTGATGCGTACATACCGGGTCGTGGCGCGGCGACAACGGTACGGCAGGGCAGGGCAGCGGGCAAACGGGGTGCGTTGGCGGTGCGCAACGTCAACCTGTCTTGGGGGCCCTTTCAGACTCCCCCGGCGCAGATCGCGGGAACTCAAGCGGCACGGGAGACAGCTAGGTTGAAGCGTGATTCACGGGCAATTGAGCATCTTCCACGGGAGCGCTGACGTGATAAGCGATTTCTGGCCGCGGTGCCCTGGTTGCCGACGGGAGCGCTGACGTGAAGGGCGATTTCTGGCCGCGGTGCTTAGGCTGCCGCCTCGACCGTGAGCCGACCGTGATCGACCTGGCCTGCCCGGCCTGTGGAGGGCTATTTGAAGTCGCATACGGGGCTGAGCCGCAGTCAAGCGCGCCGAGGCTTCCGATAGCTAGCCCAGGAAGCCGGCTGACTCTGGGCGAGGGCGGCACTCCCGTCGTCGAACTGACCAGGACTGCCCGCGCCCTGGGCCTGGGCCGGCTTTGGGCCAAGCTCGAACACATGGCCCCGACCGGGTCCTTCAAAGATCGCGGGAGCGCGGTGCTGATGTCCGTGGCGCTGGAGCACCGAGTCGCGGAGTTCGTCGAGGACTCCTCTGGGAACGCCGGCGCGTCCTTGTCCGCCTACGCCGCGGCAGCCGGTATCAAAGCCCACATCTTCGCCCCGGCGAGCGCGGCGCCCGGCAAGCTGCAGCAGATCAGCGTGTACGGTGCCGAGCTGCATGCCGTTGAAGGTCCGCGCCAGGCGTCGGCCGACGCGGCGCGCGCATTTGCGGCGGAGCACGGCCTCGTCTATCTATCGCACGCCTTCAGCCCTTTCTTCAACGAAGGGATGAAGGCGTTCAGCTACGAGCTCTTCCACCGCGCGCCGGGTCCGGTCGGGCACATCCTCTTCCCGGTGGGCAACGGGTCGCTGCTCATCGGCGCGCAGCGCGGTTTCGACGAACTCAGAGCGTCTGGCGCAATAGACGCCACCCCACAGCTCCACTGCGTGCAGTCCGAGAACGTGGCCCCCATAGCAGCTGCAATCAACGGCACCCGTTTCGACCCAACGCGTGTCGGAAGGACGCTCGCATCTGGCATCGCCGTCTCGCGCCCACCTCGACTGGCCCAGGCGGTGAGCGCGGTCCGTGAGACCGGAGGGGCGGCAGTCACGGTGTCCGACGCCTCGATCGTGGCCTGGCAACACCGGTTGGCCCGCACAGAGGGCATCTTCTGCGAGCCCACCTCAGCCTCGGCCTTCGCCGGGCTGGAACAACTGCTAGCCAAGCGCGCCATTGGTCAGGG
>CAYWBD010000152.1:0-10307 GCA_964456315.1 uncultured Thermoflexus sp. | reverse complement strand
GCTATAGGTCAGGTCCACGCCAAGGATCCCGCTCGGCTTCGGGTCTATGGCCAGGACTGCCTGCTGGGCGATGCGGTCCACGACCGGGTCGGACACCGTCTCGCCGGCACCCGTGACGCCGGTGACGCCCGATGGTGCCCGGTTGGCAAACTCCCAGTAGATGCGTTTGCGGCCCTGCGCCACAAGCAGTTCGCCGTCCTTCCAGATGGACAGCCAGGTCACGGAGTCGGGCCGCAGCCTCTCCGCCGCTGTGAACGTGCCCCACCCCTGGTGGTCGTTGATCCACGCCCTAGCGACATCGAAGTCGTCCACCGGGAGCGCCCCCCTGCCCGCGGAGCCGCTCGTGGCCCTGATCCAGAGGTCGCCGCCAAGCTCCTTGAAGGCCTCCCGGAGGTCGCCTTCATCCTTGATGAGGACAGTTTTCGGCACTGGAAGGCCGGCCTTCTGCCAGACCTGCTGGGAGGCGAACTTGTCCTCGCAGATCTCTATCGTCCGGTGCCTGGGCAGCAGCGTGGCGACGCCCAGGCTGTCCCGGGCTGCCGAGACCGTAAGCATCTCGGCACTCAGCTGCACGCACAGCACGTCCGGCCGGGTCTCTTTGATGATGCTGCGGAGCACCGGGAGGTAGTCCGGGTCCTTTACCGGCGGCACGAGGTGCCGTTCGTCTGTGACGGCGCGGTGCAAGTTGTACTTGTCGGCGTCGATCCCGACCGTATACCTGCGCTCCGGCGCGGCTTGGAGCGACCTGGTCAGCCCGATTGCCGGCGCACCACCGGCGCTTGTGACGAGAACCCTTTTCAACGGACTTGCCCCCAGAGATTCTGAGCCGCGCCCGGCGTCCTCGACGCCGGTGACGCGTTCACGTGCACCGAGCCGGTCCGTATCAGATTTTGACCGTCATTTTTGCTTCTACTCTCACCGCGCCGGCGCGCGCCGCGCTCGGTGCTCTGCATGCCAGGCCAGCTATCCAAAGTACTCCAGCATCCGGCCCACGACTGTCTCGCTTGCGCGGCCCTTACCGAAGATGTCCGGGTGCAACTTCACCGCTGGCTCGAACGTCGCCAGGTGGTGGGCGATTTTCTGAGCGTCGGGCGGTTCGACCGTGACCATCCAGCTGGTTTCAACAAGCTCCGGGAACCACACGATGCCTATCGGCACGACCACTGGCTTGGACAGCATGTACGCCTCTTTGCGCACGCCTCCGGAGTCTGTCAGGACGCGGTTTGCCCCGGCCAGCAGTCTGATGAACTCAACGTACCCCTGGGGCTCGCGCAGTTCGATCCGAGGGCACTGCTCGATGCTCTTGAGCAAGCCGTAGCGTTCCAGCCGTTGCCGGGTCCTGGGGTGCACCGGGAACACTACGCGCTGTCCCGAATCAATCAGGCCCTTGACGATGGCCCCCAGCCGCTCCGGTGACTCTGCGTTCTCTTCACGGTGCAGGGTCACCAGGATGTAGTCGCCACGGCGGACCTCGATACCCTTGGAGGCCGTCACGTAGAGGATCGCGTCTTGCAGGAGGTCGCCCGGGAAGCAGATCCGGTCTTCTGCGAAGCCCTCCCGGACGAGGTTCTGGCGCGCAAACGCGGTGCTCGTGAAGATCAGCGCTGACACCTGGTCAGTGACCCGCCGGTTGATCTCCTCCGGGTTATACATTTCGTCCGACCGCGTGCCTCCGCCGTAGTGGACGACCGGGATGCGCAGCTTGGCTGACGCCAGTGCGGCGGCAACGGTGGAGTTCACGTCCCCGTACACAAGGGTGCAGGTCGGACGCTCCGCCTTGAGGGTTTCTTCCATGGCCAGCATGATGCTCGCCGTCTGCTGGATGTTGGACTTCCCTTCCTGATTGAAGTGGTACTTCGGCTGCGCCATCTCCAGGCCGTCGAAGAACACCTGAGACATCTGGTGGTCGTAGTGCTGCCCAGTGTGGACGACGACCTCCTCGACCCCGCGCCTGTCGAACTCACGGCGGATCATGAATTCTTTGGGCATGTTGGGCCGCGTGCCCACTACCGACAGCACTTTCATCGATCGATCTCCATCAGAATGATGCACATGTCCCGCACAGCTAAGGTGCGCAGCTATTGGGCACTCAGGGACGACCTGGGCTTGACGTCCAGCATCCGGTTGCTCCGCGGCCCCGGCGCGCCGCCTGCAGCCTAGAGATCAACAAGATCCCGGCTCTAGCGGGCCAGACCGGTCCCGGAAAGCCGGCAAAGGTTTAGGGCAATGCTCTCGGCACCTTACGTCCCGTCCCGGCGCCGTCGTGTCCGACCACCCGTTTCTGAGTCTAGCATCACATTCTCGCGGCCCTGACAGCACTCCGCGCCCGAACGGTTCTGTCCGGTACTCCGATCGTCGCGTCCTGGTGGGCCGCATGGCGCGGGGCGGCCTACGCTTCATCAGCTGGACTAACGCGGAATCTGCGGACCCGGGCCCGCCGAGGGGCGCCGTAGCGGTACAGCGGATGCGGGAGCTAGCCGAGCGGCCACGACGTCCCGGTTGGCGCGGGCACCCGTCAGCGCAGTGTCCCCGACGCCCGTGGATGGACGCCGGTCTTATGCTTCGGTGGACCATCTGGGCGGTGGTCTGGACCCGTTCGCATCGGGCGCCGGGCTCGGCCTGCCCACACAATGAGGCACAGGTACGTCGCCTGGGTCGTCGGGCGGTAGCCGGGCGGCAGGCGGCGCGGTGCGCCGGCCGCGGCCGTGCGGGCTGGCACAGGCGGGGACGTCGGTCCGAATCCAGCCCCAGCTGATGACCGACGGGCCGAAACTCGTACCCTGCGCTGAGTCTCACGGACCGGAGGCGACTCTAAACTCAGCGCAGCTTGCTCCATTGCTGCCGAGGAGTCCCGTGGAGGGATTGCCGTGACCGGTGCTGCCACGATGCCCGAACTGCCATCAAGCCGGGTCCGGATCGGCCGGCTGTCGGTTGACCGCATGACCCTGAAAGAGGCGAGCGACGCGATCGCCGGCTTCGTCACCTCGCGGCGGCCCCACCAGGTGGCGACCGTGAACGTCCGCTACTTGACACTGGCGGACAAGGACCCGGCGTACGCCGAGCTATTCAACGCCGCCGACCTCCGGCTGGCCGACGGCATGCCGCTCATATGGCTCTCCCGTCTGATGGGCAGGCCAGTGCCGGAGCGTATAACGGGCAGCGACCTCGTCCGGGTATGCTGCGCGCTCTCGGCCGAGCACGGTTACTCGATCTTCCTGCTCGGCGCGGCGCCCGGGGTCGGGGAGGAGGCCGCCGCGAGATTGAGCGCTGAGTTCCCGGGCCTGAAGGTCGCTGGGACACACCACGGGTACTTCAAGGACGACCAGCTGCCCGGTCTCGTGGCGCGGATCCGGGAGAGTGGGGCAAGCTTCCTGTTCGTCGCGATGGGATGTCCCAAGCAGGACCTATGGATCCGTGCCAACGCCGAGGCCCTTGGAGTGCCCGTGTGCATAGGGGTCGGTGGCACACTGGAAGTGCTGACCCGGCGGCTCAAGCGCGCCCCTAGATGGATGCAGAAGGCCGGTCTCGAATGGTTCTACAGGCTGCAGCAGGAGCCCGGGAGGCTCTGGAGGCGCTATCTTCTGGAAGACTTTCCAACAGTGTTCCGTGTGACCGGCGCTTCGCTCGCGCGCCGGCTTAGCGGGCGCGTCTAGTTGAAAACGGGACCGGTATGCTGGCGTCTTTCCTAACTGCGCTGCTGATCGTCCTGCAGGTCCCGCTCCTGCTGGCGTTCACCTATCTGCTTTTTCTTTCTGTCTCCGGTCTCTTCTACAGGCCCAAAATGTCCTCGGGAGCCCCGCCGCGGACGCGCTTTGCCATCATGGTCCCGGCGCATAACGAGGAGCGTCTGCTCCCCCGCCTGCTCGAGAGCCTCTCCGCCGCTGAGTACCCTCCCGGCCTGCGTCAGGTCTTCGTTGTTTCGGACAACAGCACCGACGCCACCGCGCGGGTCGCCAGCGAGCATGGCGCAGCCGTGTTCGAGCGGACAAACACCCAGCAGGTCGGCAAGGGCTACGCGCTGAACTGGCTCCTCAGCCGTATTCGCCAGTCGGGCGCCGCTTGCGACGCGTACGTGGTCCTCGACGCCGATTGCACCGTGTCCGAGAACTTTTTCGCCGCCATGGATGCCCGGCTCCAGGGCGGCGACCGCGTCCTCCAGTCTTACTACGCGGTGGCGAACCCGGCGCAGAGCTGGGTCTCCGGGCTGCGGTATATCGCGATCGCGCTATTGCACCACTCCCGGCCCAGCGGCCGCGAGGTCCTGGGCCTCTCATGCGGCCTTTTCGGGACGGGCATGGTGTTCAAGAGCGAACTCCTGGAAGAGCTCGGATGGAGCACGCACGGCCTCGTAGAGGACGTCGAGTACTTCTTTCGCCTGACGGAGGGCGGCGTACAGGTGCGGTTTGTCCGCGAGGCGGTTGTCTGGTCGCCGATGCCGGCGTCGCTGCGCGAGGCGCGCAGCCAGAACGAGCGCTGGGAGCGGGGAAGGCTCCAGGTGATCACGAGGTTTGGGCCGAAGCTGCTCCTGCTCGGGCTGCGACGGCGGACGTTTGCGCTGATCGACCCGGTGATCGAGAACGCGATACCGCCCCTGGCGGTGTCCGGCGCCGGCGCTTTGGCGCTTCTGGCGCTGAGCGTCGTGTGGGGGCGTCCGGCGGCGGTTGCGATCGGCTCGGCCGGGCTGGCCGCGCTCTTGGGCCACGTGCTGGTTGGGCTACTCGCGGCGCGGGCGCCCGGGCGCGTCTACCTGGCGCTTGTGTTCGCGCCATGGTTTGTGGCGTGGAAGCTTGGCCTTTATGTTCGTGCCATGCTCCCTGGCAAACGCGGCTGGGTTAGGACAACTCGGCCGGAGTAGGCGCTGACCTGCTAGACTTCCTGCGGTTCTGACATTCGCAATCCCCAAACATTCTTGTTTGTCGCTTTTGGCCCACTGCGTGAGCCTATTGATGCCAGCAAGTGTGGCCCAGGTGTGGCGGACCGTTGATACCTCGAGGCACAGCGGGCGCCATACCCAGTTTTAATATTGAGTTGGTGCGCCACTGACCGTAAGGTTGGGACCGGCTGCGAGCCTCCGGGCAGCACCGGTGTCTCCTGTTCCGGTTGTGACGCATCGGTAACTCAAGTCAGGACTAGCCGGCACAACTCGCGGCGCTCCTAAACCGCGGGCGGCCTGGCCTGGAACGAAATCTTCACCAAACGTTTACCCAGCGACTTGTTGACCGGAGTTATCTTTGCTTCCCTGTCCAACAGAAGGGCCACCGATCAGGGAGGCTGGTACTCACCGGCAACTCAACTCACCGGTAACGGTAAGTGGCGAATAGTGGCGAGCACGCCATTTCTTGCACCGCCGTATATAGCGCGTCTGGCATGACCGCGCCCGGAGAGCAGAAGCAGGTCTTGAGCAGACTGGTGAGAACGGGGCAACAGCAGCCAAACCTGGGAGATTAGAGTGGCACAGTCTACGTTGAAACCGACCATGGAAAACGCGCAGTCCGCTTCGGCTGCGCGTGCTTCCAGCCGACCCCGCCCCGCCATGATGCGGGTGCTGCCGTTCCTTCTGGGCGACCTTCTGTGGCTTGCAGCCGCGGCGCTGACCGCCCAGCTAATCGCCGGCGGCGTCCTGGATTCCAACACCTCTTCCACCCAGGGCTTCGCGGCGTTCATCCCGGCGGTTTTCATCCTGGTAACCGTCGTGGCGCTGGCCCTGGCACGGGCATACGAGCCGCACGGCTTCGGGCTGCCGGGGCGAGAGCTGCTCCGTTCCGCAGGCGCCGTCTCTTTCGCTGTCATGGCTGTCTGGCAGTACGCCGTTGCGGTCAGGGACATACCCATCGCGGCAGACTACAGCCTGTTCTTGTGGGCAGGTGGGATGGCCTTTCTGTTCGCAGGCCGTGCCCTGGTCCGGTTCGGGTTGTACTCCAGGGGGATCGGTAGCACCAGGGTCGTCCTGATCGGGGACCCAGATAGCACTGCCCCCGTCCTCCAGCGGCTCCGGAAAAACGGCCAGCCGTTCCGGGTCGCCGGGATAGTCAGCCTCTCTTCCATAGGCGAACAGCCGGGGCCAGCCAGCCAGGGCGGTCCTGTGCGGCGATACGGGCTCGGCGCCCTCCCGTCGGTCCTGGCGGAGGTCGGCCCCGTAGAAATCATGGTCGCCACGCCGCCGCGCGACTATGCGCAGGTGGCGCGCGCTCTCAAGACGATGTTGCCCCCCAACTCCAGGGTGCACCTCGCGCTCGACCCGCTCATTGGCGAGCCCCACGGCACGGTTGGCGACGTCACGCACGGCATGGCGGCGATCCGGTTCGGCGGGCGCACGTACACCTGGGAGTACGAGCGCATCAAACGGGCCATGGACGTGGCCGGCGCCGCGGTGGGAATTTTCCTGACCGCACCGTTGATGGCGCTGGTGGTCATTGCCATCAGGCTCGACTCTCCGGGCCCGGTCCTCTTCAAGCAGACCCGCGTCGGGAAGGACGGGCGGCCGTTCTCGATGTACAAGTTCCGGTCTATGAAGTTCAACGCAGAGGCTATGTTGAAGGACCTGGCGCAGTTCAACGAGGCCTCCGGCGCCATGTTCAAGATGAAGGACGACCCGCGGATCACCCGTGTCGGGCGGATCATGCGCAAGCTCAGCCTGGATGAGTTGCCGCAGTTCTTCAACGTGCTGTCCGGCAGCATGAGCCTGGTAGGGCCCCGGCCCCCGCTGCCACACGAGGTCCGCGCCTATCAGCAGCGGCACCTTGCACGCTTGCAGGCGGTCCCCGGCATTACGGGCCTGTGGCAGGTCAGCCGCGGCAGGGAGATAGACTTTGAAGAGATGGTCGCCTATGACCTGGAGTACATGCGGACGTGGTCCGTGACCAGGGACGTGGTGATCATCATGCGGACCTTCTCCACGGTCGTATCCAGTCGCGGCGCGTACTAAAGTGACCGCCAAAGTGGCCGGCGTGGCCCCCGTTGCGGGGGCCCGCAGCGATGCCGAGACCGTCGCAAAAAACAGCACCACGCTCCTGCTTCGTCAGGCGGTGCTCTGGGGGCTGAACAGCATCCTGGTGCTGTTCCTGCCGAGGTACCTGGGCGCTGAGGGCCTCGGTCAGGTCCAGTTCGCCATCTCCTTCGCCGCGCTCTTTGAGGTCGGCATCACCCTTGGCGCCCGGCAGTTCCTGATCAAGGAGATCGCGCGCGATAAGTCCAAGAGCGCGTACTACCTCGGGACGGCCATCGGCACG
The DNA here is from genome assembly GCA_964456315.1 of uncultured Thermoflexus sp. GTDB lineage: Bacteria > Chloroflexota > Dehalococcoidia > Lucifugimonadales > Lucifugimonadaceae > SHXW01. The sequence goes on along the minus strand of CAYWBD010000152.1, from coordinate 3,078 downwards.
AGGGTCTTGACCACGACCGTCGTTCTGCTGGTCATCCTTGCAGTAGCGCAGGCAACGGTTTCTTCTTCGACTGCCAGGGCCGTGGTCTTCGTTGCCGCCGGGACTATGGTTGTGACGGCGTTCAGCCGCCTCCTTACCGGCGTCCTGCACGGCCATGAGGACATGAAATCGCCGGCTGTCAGCGAGGTCGCCGGGAAGCTCATCGTGCTGGTAGCGGCCATACCGGTGTTGATTACAGGGCGCGGCGTGGTTGCCTACGCGCTTGTGTTGCTAGGCGGGACGCTGGTGAACGCGGCGCTGAACCTGAGGGCGGTCCGCAAGGTCACCCCGCTCAGGGTAGATTTCAACTGGCTGCGGGCGCGGGAGCTGGTCATCGGCGGTCTCCCGTTCCTGTTCATGGCGTTCGTGCTTGAGATCTACAACCACGTCGACGTCGTGATCTTGCGCGCCTTCACCACCGACACCGAGACCGGCTGGTATGCCGCCGCGCTCCAGTTCTACCGCGCCGCGGAGATGTTCCCGCTCGCGCTTACTACTGCGCTGCTGCCCACGCTGGCCCGACTGCACGCACAGGGCACGCCAGCGTTGGCCGGCATTGCCCGAAAGAGCATCGCCATAAGCGGACTCGTGGTAATCCCGGTGGCGCTCGGGCTGAGCTTCCTGTCGAAGGACCTGATCAGCTTCCTGCCGTACCCGGCGACTTTCGACAACTCCGCGGTCCTGCTGTCCATACTTGCGCTGACGATCCCCATGACGACGTTCCTGACGGTCTTGGGGACGGTGGCGGTGGCGGTAGACCGCCAGAAGGTGTGGGCCTACGCCCTTCTCTTCACGCTCCTGCTCGATATCGTCTTGAACATGGTGTTCGTGCCTTACTTCGCCCGCGTGCATGGCAACGGCGGCATTGGAGCCGCGATCACCACGCTGGCCGCTGAGGCGGTGATGGTTATCATCGGCGTGCGTTTGCTCCCGCGCGGTGTACTGGATCGGGCGCTCGGCGTGACGTTCCTCAAAATCACTGTCGCCGCCGGGGCGATGGTGGGCGCCGGGTTCCTCGCCAGCTGGCTGGGCACCGGGGTCCCCCTTGTTATCGCCTTCGGGGCTGCGACCTATCTGGCGACGGTCCTCCTTACCAAGGCCGTCACAGCCGACGATGTATCGTTTCTGAAAGACAAACTGTCGGGGCGGTTCACTCGGCGCAGGTCTGCGCCGCCAGGCCGGGACGACACGCCGTAAGGGACGGACGCTGGGGACTGGTAGTCCCCTCAGCCCCCAGCGATTGTGAGCGCCCATGGCTGGGCCCAATCTGCCAATACACGGGCCGTACGGTGGATGTACGGGCTGGTTCCGGACGAAGCTACTGGAGGTAACAGCGTGAAGCTACTCGTGATCGGCGGTGGCGGGTTTCAGGGTAGCCACCTGGTAGAGCACTGGCTGAAGCGCGGTCATGACGTGACCGTCCTCAATACCTGGTCTGAGCAGACCGACCAAAACATCAGCTCATTCGCCAAACACATCCGGCTCGTCTGGGGGAGCATCACCGACCGTGAGATTGTCGAGAAAACGACGCGCGGACATGAGGTAGTCGTTCACCTGGCCGCCCGCGTGAACGTTGATGAGTCCATCGGGGCCCCTGGAAGCGTCGTTGAGGTCAACGTCCTCGGCACTCAGAACGTCCTCGCCGCGGCCGTGAAGTACGGAGCCAGGGTCATCCATGCGAGCAGCTGCGAAGTGTATGGGTCGGCGAAGCCGGTCCCGGTGACCGAGAACTCAGCCCTTTTGCCGCACAGCCCGTACGCCGCCAGCAAGGCGGGAGCAGACCGCCTCTGTTTTGCCTACCACAAGACGTACGGCCTGGATGTTTCAATCCTCCGCCCCTGCAACATTTACGGAGAGCGGCAAAAAGAAACCTCGGGAGGGGCGGTCATAGCGATTTTCGTGCGCCGCGCCCTCGAGGGCAAGCCGCTGACAGTTTTCGGGACAGGTCAGCAGCGGCGCGAGTATATGCATGTGAGCGATCTGGTGGTGGCCTACGACCTGGTGCTCAACCGGTCTGACTTGGCAGGAGAAACTCTGAACTGTGGGACAGGTGAGGCGATATCGATCCGGGACCTGGCGGAGTTCATCGGGCCCCGGATGGGAGTGTCAGTCGAGTACGGGCCTGCGCGTCCCGGCGAAGTGCCAGAGTTCCTTTCGGACAGCTCCAAGATCCGGGCGCTGGGGTTCACACCCAGCATGAAGTTCTGGGACGGTCTGGAGAGGTATATCGAGTGGCGAAAGAACCGTCGCGGGTAGGCCTCCAGTCCGGACGGCTGGCAGCCGGGCATCATCGTTAACGCAGGAGCTGCAATCATGAACACATTTGACCTGAGCGTGGTGATACCGACGCATAACCGCAAGCAAATGCTGCAAGAAATGCTGGTTGCATTGTCCAGTCAGACGCTTGCCAATTCACGCTTCGAAGTGGTCGTCGTAGACGACGGGTCCTCTGACGGCACCTCGGAGATGCTGAGTGTCCTGAAGACCCCTTACCGGTTGCGCTCGGTCTATCAGGCGAACGCCGGCAAGGCCTCGACAGTCTTCAGCAGCGGCGTGTCTGCCGCCCGCAACCGTGGAAGCGAGATGGCAGAGGGCAGAGTCCTCTTGTTCCTCGACGATGACCTACTCCCCAGCGCCACCCTCCTCGGGGACCACATGAGGCTCCATGAACGGCACTCGGACGCCGTGGTGCTGGGAAGACTCCTGCCTGGCCCGGGCCGCAAAGGTAAGAGAGGGTGGAACATCTGGGAGGAACGGGTATACGAGGACCATTACAAGCGCATGGGCGCGGGCACTCGGCCACCCTCTGGCTGGAGGCTCTATAGCGCAAACTTTTCGCTGTCCCGCGAACTGTTCTTCCGGGTTGGTGGGTTCGATCTCAACATGGGCCACATCCGTGGCGAAGATGTCGAGCTGGGACTACGACTGGAGCGAAACGGGGCGAGTTTCCGGTTCGGCGCAGATGCCGCGGCCATACACCGGGGCTACCGCCCGTTCCGCTCCTGGTGTAATTCCGCCTATGTCCTGGGACCGAGAAAT
>CAYWBD010000151.1:0-3456 GCA_964456315.1 uncultured Thermoflexus sp. | reverse complement strand
GACGTAGATGAGCTCGCGCAGCCGCGCAAGGACCGCCTCGCGCAGCGGCAGGGCCTGCAGCCCGGCACGGGCGTGGCGGTCCTGCGCCCGCCCGTCTTCAGAAACGGGTTCGACGAGTACCCCGTGGTCCCAGATGCCGTGGCGGCCCCATTCCTCGCCTTTCAGAAGTACATGTGCCACGCCGCCTGCCGCCTGCCGCTCTGGTCGTCGTACCTGTCGCTCTTTTTAAGTGAGAGCTACTGCATTACATTGAGGTCAACGGCCGGCCGGCCGGCCTGAGGTAGCCTGCCCTGACCCGTGCTGAAGGGTCCCAGGACGGGCAGACCAAGGGCGGGCGCGGCGCGCGGTGCTCAGGCCAGCGATAATCACGGCCTATGCCGACACGACTCTCCTCCAGCCTCATACGTACCACGCTTGCCGTCATCGTTGTGGCCTGTGCGGCCGTGCTAATCGTCTGCGACCGCGAAGAGGCCATGCCGGTCCCGGCGCAGCAGCCCGGCGCGGCGACATACTCGTCGTTTTACGCCACCCGCTGGTACGACGCCGTTTACGGCATCATCCGCGATGAACGGCTCCCGCCGCCGCGGGCGTCGCGCATCTTCGGTTATGCCGGTGTGGCACTTTACGAGTCGGTGGCTCCGGGCATGCCGGGCTACGTTTCGTTGTCCGGCCGCGTGGCAGGGCTGAAGGACGCGCCGCAGGCAACACCCGGCGCCGGGTACCACTGGCCAACCGCGGCCAACGCGGCGATGGCCTCTGTCCTGAAGGGCCTCCTGGCCTCCGGCTCCGAAGCAACGCACCAGCGCCTGAACGCCATGAAGGCGGACGGCGAGCAGATGTTCGCCGGCCTGGTCGCCGAGGACGTGCTGGCCCGCTCCCGCGAGCTCGGCACCGCAGTCGGCGGCGCGATCTACCAGTGGTCGCTCACCGACGGTGCTGCCGACCTCCCGGACTGCCAGTTCGTGGCCGCGCCTGGACCCGGCGCCTGGCTGCCAACGCCGCCCGGCTTCGCAGCGCCCCTTGAACCCTGCTGGGGCAAGCTGCGCCCGTTCGTCCTGGCGTCCGGCGGCGAGTTCCTGCCCCCGCCGCCTGCGCCGCACTCCACTGACAAGGGCTCTGAGATGTACCGCCTGGCAGAAGAGGTGTACACGACGAAAAACTCGCTGACGCCCGAGCAGGAGGCCATCGCGCGCTTTTGGTCCGATGACCCGGGGACCACGGGCACGCCGCCCGGGCACTCGCTCGCCATCCTCACCCAGCTGCTCCGCGAGCAGGGCCGCACGCTGGACTTCGCCGCCGAGGCCTACGCCCGCACGGGCATCGCGGTGGCTGACGCCTTCATCTCGTGCTGGAACACGAAGTACGTCTACAACCTGCTGCGCCCGGTTACCTACATTAACTTCAACATCGACCCCAACTGGCTCCCGTTGCTCAACACCCCGCCGTTCCCGGAGTACACGTCTGGGCACTCAGTCCAGACCGCAGCGTCGTTCGCCGTGCTGGCAGCCATGCTCGGCGACGGCCCGTTCGTGGACCGCACGCACGTCCCGCGCGGGCTGCGGCCCAGGCAGTTCGAGAGCTTTGGCAGCGCGGCCGACGAGGCCGCCCTCTCCCGGCTCTACGGGGGCATACACTACCGGCCGGCGATAGAGCTTGGCCTGGCGGAGGGCCGGTCCATCGGTCAGAAGGTGCTTGCGCTCAAGTTCAAGGAGTAGGCCGGACGGACGTCCCCTCTCCCCTTGCGGGAGAGGGCTAGGGTGAGGGGTCACAACGGGGCCCCTCGACCCTTCGGCTCGGCTCAGGGCAGGCACGCTCGGGGCGAGCGGAGCGGACATCCCGTCCCCCTCAAGCGTTGGGGACTTAACAAGGAGCAACCCATGAAAATCACAAAAATCGAAGTCTTCCCGGTAGACAGCGGCTTCAACCCGCCGCGCATCTGGCTCTTCTGCGCAGTGCGCACCGATGAGGGCATCACCGGTTACAGCGAGTTCGGGAACTCTGGCGTCACCAACGGCATGATCGGCCTGGTCAAAGACCTGGCCGCGCCCCTGCTCGGCAAGGACCCAACGTCGGTCGAGAAGCTCTACACCGACATGTATCGCGGGCACCGCGCCGAACCCTACGGCGCCACGCAGATGGCCATCGCCGGAGTCGAGCTGGCGTTGTGGGACATCGCAGGCAAGGCCGCCGGCGTCCCGGTGCACAAGCTCATGGGCGGCCCGCACCGCACAGAGCAGCGCGTCTACTGGTCGCACCTGGCAACCTATCGGCCCAACAACCACAAGCTGCTCGGCGCGCCGCCGCTGCGCACCATGGCAGACCTCGCCCGCGCCGCCGAGGAGTGCCCCAAGGCCGGGTACAACGCCTTCAAGACCAACATTGTCTGGCCCGGCAACCCGGCGCGCGGCATCGGCATTGGCTCTGTGGGCACGCACGACCAGGTGGCGACGCGCGACATCCGCAAGCAGGCGGTCGCCCAGATCAAGACCATGCGCGACGCCGTCGGCCCGGACATCGACATCCTGCTGGACATCAACGTGAACTTCAAGCCCAACGAGGCGGAGCTACTGGCCCGTGACCTCGAACCCTACGGCCTGTTCTGGCTGGAGATCGACAACCAGTCGCCAGAGGCCCTGCGCCAGCTGCGTGACAGGACCACCATCCCCATCTGCTCCGGCGAGCAGCTGTTCACGATGCGCCAGTACAAGCCGTTCTTCGACAAGCTGGCGATGCACTCCGTCAAGGTGGACACGCAGTGGCAGGGGTTCTCGGTGGCGAAGAAGGTGGCGGACCTGGCGGAGCTGTACGAGCTGAACATCGCGCCGCACAACTACAACGGCCACCTGTCGACCTTCCAGAGCCTGAACCTGTGCGCCAGCGTGTCCAACGTGCGCATCATGGAGTCAGACCCCGAGCAGACCCCCTGGCGGGACGAGCTGTTCACGGTGCTGCCGACCGTAAAGGACTCCATGGCGAAGATTCCGACAGGGCCAGGCTGGGGCACTAAGCTAATCGAGAAGGCCGCTAAGAAGTACGCTTGGAAGGGGTAGGCGCTGCCGTCATTCCTGCACAGGCAGGGATCCAACGCTCCCGCTCGCCCCGAGCGTCGTCGAGAGGCCCCGTTTCACCCATTCCCATCGTAGGAAAGGGCACACCTCCGAGGGACAGAGCTCCCCCGTCAGCGCACGGTCGGCGCGTCCGCGCAGGCGCCACAACGTCATCGCCAAACGTGGCCGGCAGGAGCTGCGTGAGCTCGTCCCGCATTGCCCGGTTCTCTCGCATCGCGACCAGCCCGATGAGCCTGACCGCGCCGTAGAACAGCTCCGAGATGGCGTCGGTCTGCCAGACGGCGCGCGCGCCCACAAAGGCGTGGTCGGTGACGGCAGCGTCCACGAGCGCGATGTCAGCCGCCTCGCCGTCCACGTAGACGTCGAGCGACTTCGAGCGCCTGGAGGC
>CAYWBD010000150.1:0-2406 GCA_964456315.1 uncultured Thermoflexus sp. | reverse complement strand
CGCCCGTCCGGGAAACGGTCTTGACGAACGGGTAGAGGTTGTTGGCGACAACGTCTATCGTCCCAATGCCCTGTCGCTGCAGCTCGTCCATGTGCTCAGACAGGTCCCGGCGGGCCAGCAGCCCTCCATGGACCGCCGGGTGGAGCGTCTTCACCCGGCCCCCAAGGATCTCCGGCGCGCCGGTGACCTCCGCTACCTGAGTGACCGGCAGCCCGGCGTCGCGGAGGGCTTTGGCGGTGCCGCCGGTGCTGATGAGGCGATACCCGGTCTCGACGAGAGCCCGGGCGAACTCGACTATCCCCGTCTTGTCGTAGACGCTGAGAAGTGCCTGCATGAAATAGCTATTCCCTGTGCGCCCGGCGCTGACGTGCGACCGCAGCAGCCCGGCGGCTGACTATGTCGTTCTCAGGATGACCCGGTCACTGCCGGTCGCCGGCACGATGCTGCCTATGTGCCAGGACCCTGCCATGGCCGCCTGGACCTCCCCGGCCCGCTCCGGCGACACGATCACCACCAATCCGACGCCCATGTTGAACACCCGCCACATCTCGGCCTCGTCCACGCCGCCCTGGCGCTGGATGTAGCGGAATATCGGCGGCACGGTCCACGACCCAAGGTCTACTTCCGCTGCAAGACCGTCTGCAAGCGACCTCGGGAGGTTCTTGTAAAACCCGCCGCCCGTTATGTGCGCCATCCCCCGGATTTTGCCCAGCACCGGCCTCATCGCCGACAGGTAGCTGCGGTGCGGCGCAAGCAGGGCATCGCCAAAGAGGCCACCCAGCTCAGGCACCCGCACCCGCAGCGGCGCTGGATCAGCGTCTGTCCCAAAGATCGCCCGTACCAGCGAGTAGCCGTTGGTGTGCAACCCGCTCGACGGCAGCCCCAGCAGCACGTCGCCCGCCCTGGTGGACTCTGCCCGCAGCAGGTCCTCTTTTTTCACCGCGCCTACGATGAACCCCACCAGGTCGAAATCATCGCCCTGGTACAGGCCCGGCAGCGTCGCCGTCTCGCCGCCGAGGAGCGCGCACCCAGCGGCGCCGCAGGCCTCAGCAAGGCCGGTAACCAGGTCGCTCACATGCTGCGGGTCAAGCCGGCCCAGGCCGATGTAGTCCAGGAAGAACATCGGCGTCGCGCCAGACGGGAGGATGTCGTTGATGCAGTGGTTGACGATGTCGTGGCCGACAGTGTTGAAGCGGCCCATGGCGGTGGCGATGCGGACCTTGGTGCCCACGCTGTCCGTGCTGGAAACGAGCAGCGTGTCACCGCGCGGGTCGGGGTCGAACACCCCGCCAAAAAAGCCCGGCCCGCTCACCACGCCTGACCCGAGCGTGGGGGCAGCGAGGAGCTTGATGCGCTCTTTTACGGCCGCGGCCGCGACCAGGTTGACCCCGGCGTCGAGGTACGTCTTGCCCGGGGTCCTGTCCGGGGGGTTAGTTCGGGCGCTTGAGGCCATCAGAGACCACTCGACTCAGTCTGCCGGCGATGAGATGCAAGCGTGAAGATTCGACCAGCCGGGACGACTACGCCCGCGTTCGACCGCGGCCCCCTCCACCCCAAACGCAGGCACCGTCAGGAGACCCTGTGATTTGTGACAGCAACAGCAGGGCGTGTCGCCCGGCGGGAAGGGACGGCGACAGTGAGTCGCCCGTCCGCTACGTTACCGCAGGGACGGCTGCTGCGTGAAGCGCGGCCCGCGCAGGGAAGCGGTCGCTTTCGAGCTGCATTTTGTCCATCTCTAGCTGCACAGGGATCGGGTAGTCGCCAGTGAAGCAGCCCCGGCAGTAGGAACCTTCAGGGGCTCCGACCGCGTTCAGGAGGCCCGGCATGTCCAGGAACCCCAGAGTGTCAGCGCCTATGAACTGCCTGATCTCCTCGACTGTCTTTCGTGCCGCGATGAGCTCCCCGACCGTGCCCATGTCCACCCCGAAATGGCACGGCGCGATGATCGGCGGGGCGCACACCCGCATATGCACCTCTTTTGCGCCGGCGTCCCGGATGAGCTTAAGGACGCGAGGCGTCGTGGTGCCCCGCACGATCGAGTCGTCAACTATGACAATCCGCTTGCCGGTCAGGACGTGCGGGAGGGCGTTGAACTTCAACTTGACTCCCAGCTCCCGCATCCGCTGGTCGGGCTGGATGAACGTACGTCCGACGTAGCGGTTCTTCACCAGGCCCTCGCCGTACGGCATGCCCGACTGCTGCGCGAAGCCCACGGCGGCGGCGATGGCCGAGTCCGGCACGCCGATCACAAGGTCGGCCTCGACCGGGTGCTGCTTCCAGAGCTGCGCACCCATCGACATGCGGGTGTTGTAAGCCAGCTTGCCCGCCAGTATCGAGTCGGGGCGGGCAAAGTAGATGTGCTCGAAGATGCACATGGCGTGCGTCTTGCGGGCGCCGGACCAGACG
>CAYWBD010000149.1:0-5351 GCA_964456315.1 uncultured Thermoflexus sp. | reverse complement strand
ACCCTCTCCCTCCCAGGGAGAGGGGAAGTAGACCTGGCGGCGGGCGGCCTCCGGGCCGGCACCGGCTTCGACGGCCACAGGCTGGCGCCACCGGGCCCGCTGCGCCTCGGGGGCGTGGACGTCCCGTTCGAAATGCACCTGGCCGGCCACTCAGACGGCGATGTGCTGCTGCACGCCGTCGCAAGCGCGTTCCTGGGCGCGGCAGGGCAGGGCGACCTCGGCAGGCACTTCCCGTCGTCCGACCCGTCCCTGAAGGGCCTCGACGGTCGCGTGCTGCTGGCTCGGGTGCTCGCCATGCTGCGCACACGCGGATGGCTGCCCGAGTACGTGGACGCTACAATCATCGCCCAGCGCCCGAAGCTGGCGGCCTACCTCGGCCAGATGGCCGCGGCCATAGCGGGGGCCGCTGGCCTGCCGGGAGACCGCGTCAACGTCAAGGTGACATCTACCGACGGCGTTGGCGCCATCGGCGCCGGTGAGGGCATTGCCGCCCAGGCAATCGTAACGGCCCGCAAAGCGCCCTGACCTCTGCCGCACGCTCCGTCGCGCACGTGCCGCGACCCCGAGGTACCTCATTGCCACTCCGCCTGTACGACACCCGCACCCGTGAGAAGTCCGACTTTGCGCCCGCAGGCGACACCGTCAAGCTCTACGTCTGCGGCGTGACCGTCTACGACTACTCGCACCTCGGCCACGCCATGAGCAGCATCATTTTCGAGGTGCTGCACCGCTACCTGGAGTACCGGGGGCTCAAGGTGCAGCGTGTGCAGAACTTCACGGACGTTGATGACAAGATCATCCGCAAGGCGGGCCAGGAGGGCATCCCTCCCGAGGCCGTCGCCGACAAGTACGTGCAGTCGTTTTATGACGACATGGACGCCCTCAAAGTGCGACGGGCGGACCTCTACCCCCGCGTCACGACCGAGATGCCGCAGATCCTGGATATCATCCAGAAGATCCAGGAGCGCGGCGCGGCCTATGTGCTGAACGGGTCTGTGTACTTCCGGGTCCTGTCAGACGGCGACTACGGGAAGCTCTCCCACAGGTCGCTGGATGAGATGCTGCAGGGCACCCGCTTCGAGGCTGAGCAGGGCAAGGAGCACCCGGCGGACTTCGCGCTCTGGAAAGCCTCGAAACCCGGCGAGCCTGCGTGGGACTCGCCGTGGGGCAAGGGCCGTCCAGGCTGGCACATAGAGTGCAGCGCCATGGTGCTCCACCACCTGGGCGCGTCCATAGACATCCACGGAGGCGGGAACGACCTGATCTTCCCGCACCATGAGAACGAGCTGGCGCAGTCCGAGACCGCCACGGGGGTGGAGCCGTTTGCGCGCTGGTGGCTCCACAACGGCATGCTCCGCCTTGAAGGCGAGAAGATGAGCAAGTCGCTGGGCAACATCATCCAGGTGCGCGAGGCGGTGAAGCGGCACTCGCCCGACGCCGTGCGGCTTTGGGTGCTGTCCGGCCACTACCGCAGCCCGCTGCTCTACGACACGGAGAGCATCGAGGCCAAGGAGTCCGCCCTGCGGAGGCTGCGGGGCGCGGTGGAGTTTGAGTCGGCATCCGGCGACGGCGGGCTGGACGCCGCGCCGTTCAAGGAGCGGTTCATCGCAGCGATGGACGACGACTTGAACTCGCCACAGGCCGTGGCCGCGGTCTTCGACCTCGCTGGCGCCATTTACAAGGCGCGCGACTCGGGCGCCAGTGTGCGCGCCGCGCAGGACACGTTGCGCGAGCTCACGGGCGCACTGGGGATCGGCCTGGAGGCGCGGCGCACCGGCGGCGGCGGCCTCTCAGATGCGGACATTGACGGCTTGATCAAGCAGCGGGCCGATTTCCGCAAGCAGCGTCGCTTCGCCGATGCTGACGGGGTCCGCAAGAAGCTCGAAGCAGCGGGCATATCTATCGCGGATAGCGCGCAGGGGACGACCTGGACGCGAGTGTGACCGTCCCCAATGCAGCGGTAATAGCCGACGAGTGCGATCGTCCTCAGTGCAGCGGTAATAGCCGAGCAATGACGGCCGTCCGCTCGCCCTGAGCATATCGAAGGGCCCCGGCTGACCTTCACTCACCCAGACCCTGTCCCCACTGAACAGAAATCAAGATGTAGTGAACGGACTTAGGATTCAACGCACCAGCCGCTCTGTGCTGCTGAACTACCGTGTGCGGTGTCGCCATGGATGGGATGATGGGCGTGTTCAGGCCGCTTCGGCTTCGTTGAGGACTTGCTGGGCCTGCTTGCGGTAGAACTCGACTCGGTCCTCATGACGGCGGGCGGCGGACTTTTTGGAATTGATCGCCTGTCTGACCTCTTCGATGTGATCCGCCGCGTCCTTGCAGCGGGCGTTGAAGTCCGCCAGCGCCTTTTCGGAATCCTGGGTCAGTCGCCCTTGGTCTGCATCGGGGTTCTTGCGCAGCGCGTCCTGCTCCGTCTCGCGAACGAGGTGCCTAAGCTCCCGCAGCATGTGTTCGCGGTTGCGAAGAAGAGACGACATTTGCTCGTGTTGGGCGGTCAGCCGGGAGACTTCGGAGGACACGTCCTTCAGGTCCAAGAGGCGTTTTTTGGCCTGGAGGAGGCATCCGTCTAACTTATGGGCGGCAAAAGAGCTACGCGTGTATTTGCCATCCACCTTTTTGCCTAAGTGGACCATCAGACGGCTGATGCGTGGGTCGTCCAGCCACTCCACGGTGTAACTCCTCGGAGGCGCGGCGGGTGGGTCGTTCTGGCTACCACCCCCCCGTCCGTGCCGGCACCGGCAGCCGCGGCGTGCCGTTTGGGGGAAACCGCAGTGCGGAGGCGATGCCGGTTCTCACGCAAGTGTCGTACGTTGCCCTCCCGGGCGATACGTGCGAATCCATAACCGGGCAGGTGGGTAGGCACCAACCGTCTGCCGTCTCGCGTCTAGTCACCGCCGGAGCAGGCCTATCCAGCGCGCTGACCGGATCGATGTCCGCCGGGGTGTCATGGCCGATGACAGGCCGAGAATCGCAATTCGATGAGTAAGCAAGACGCGGCCCCGAATCCACTTCGAGCACAAGGCCGACCACGGCGAGATGGCCGTCGTCGGCGTGCTCGTGGCACGGGGCACGAGCGCGCGGCACTGCAGCCCATCTACGCGGCGATGCCTTTGACTGCCGACAAGAACGTACAGCTAGCCACCGTCCTGGACCCGGTGACACTGCTGCCGAAAGACTGGCGCACGTTCCGCTGCCCCGGGTCCCTTACAACACCGCCTTGCAGCGAGCGTGTGAAGTGGAACCTAATCAAGGCGCCGGTCAGCGTATCGGCGGCCCGGCTTGAGTCCTGGAAGAAGGTCTTCTTCTTCAACGCGCGCTCGGCTGCATCTCGCCACACGTTTGGCGGGCCTTTAATTCCAACGGGGATGACCCCGCGCCATGCACCTGCGGCCTGCACCTGCCTCGCCCCGTGCCTACCCCGGTTCCGCTTCGCAGCGATTAGGGTTCACTAGCGGATGGCGCATCACGTCGGGGGCGGTCCGCGGCGGCGTTCGGAACGGGATATCGATGGTGTCACCGGGAGTAACGCTCCCCTCCGGGCCGGTTACCTAGTCCAGGGGATATCGGGACTACCACCATCTCACTAGGTACCTCGGCTGCACATCGCGTCCCGCGCAGGAGAGGAACACGGGTGGAGGTCAGATGACGATGAGCATCTCTGCAAAGCTGTACGCGGGTTTCGGCGCAGTCCTGGCGCTCACAGCCGTGCTGGCGGGGGTGACGCTGTTCACCCAGGCCCGGACGAACGCAGCCGTCGCAACTCTGGAACGGGCCGGCGACTTCCTGGAGATCGCGGAGTCTTCCAAGTCTGAGGTTCTGATGGCCAGGCGTTCTGAAAAGAACTACCTGATCGAGTACAAGGAGATCGGGATCCAGGCTGCCTACGGCAGGCGCGCTCCCGAGATCAGGGAGCATGTGGCCATCGCGAGGGATGACATCGCGGGACTGGTCGAAGGCACAACCTACCAAGGGGTCAGGGCCACCGGCGAGCAGATCCTCGCCGACCTAGACGTCTATCTGGAGGACTTTGAAGCTTTCGCCGCGGACCTGGATGCACGCGGGTTCCTCACGTCTGGCGACGCCGGTGAGATGAGGAACATCGGTATTGACATGGAGGTGGTGCTCGAAGCTACGCAGGATTGGGAGCTTACCGCTGATCTCTTGGCCATACGCCGTCACGAAAAGGACTGGCTGCTCAGGCCGAACGATGAGGACGCACAGAAGATCAGGGAAGAAGTCGCGATCTTGAAGTCGGGCCTCCTAGCCTCCACGGTGGCGGCGGGAACTAAGCACCAGCTGGCCTCAATGGCCGACGACTACCTGGCCACGTTCAACAAGACTGTGGACGCCGAGGTGGAGCTTGACCACGCCTACACCGCCTTGCGCACGCTGGCCGACGGGCTTGAGTCACAGTTCGACCTGATCGTTGACCATGAGGACGCTCTGATGGCGTCGGCGACGGCGTCGGCCAACAGCACCGCCAGCCTAGCCCGGACGCTTGTCATCGCCACGAGCATCATCGCCATTGTGGTCGGCGTCGCAGTGGCGTACATGATCGCCAAGGGCATCTCCTCCGGCGTCGGGACACTGAGCGGCGCGATCCAGAAGATCGCCATGGGCGACCTGTCCTCTGAGGCGAAGGTGACATCCCAGGACGAGATCGGTCAGATGGCGCAGGCCTACGCCTCGATGCGGGGCTATCTGCAAGAGATGGCAGGCAACATGGAAAGCGTTGGCCGGGGCGACCTCACCGTCAGCGTCAAGCCCAAGTCCGAGAAGGACACTCTGGGCAATGCGTGGACGGCAATGGTGAAGAACCTGCGGGACCTGGTGAGCCAGCTAAACCAGAACGCTGACGGCCTGGCGTCTGCGAGCCAGCAGCTGACGGCGGCTGCAGACCAGGCCGGCCAGGCCACGCAGGGCATCGCCCAGACCAGCCAGCAGGTGGCGAAGGGCGCGCAGGAACAGTCCAAGAACGCCCAGGAAACCACCGTCGCGGTCAAGGACCTTGCCAAATCGATCAAGCAGGTCGGGGACGGCTCCGCGCAGCAGGTCAAGGGCATCGAAAAGGCGCAGGAGATCGTGAAGCAGGTCGCCCAGGCGTCCGTGAGCGTGGCCCAGAGCGCGCAGAGCGCCACTGAGAACGCCCGCAAGGCGAACACTGCAGCGGACTCAGGCCGGGGGATGGTCGAGAAGACCGTCGAGGGGATGGCACGCATCCGCGAGGCCGTGGAGTCTGCGTCCGTGAAGGTCAGCGGGCTGGGACAGAAGTCTGCTGAGATTGAGAAGTTCGTGGCGGTCATGAGCGACATCGCCGCGCAGACCAACCTGCTCGC
>CAYWBD010000148.1:0-11206 GCA_964456315.1 uncultured Thermoflexus sp. | reverse complement strand
AGCGGGCGCGTGAGGTCGGGCTGCAAATCCTCGACTGGGTCTGCGCGAACCCGGTGCGCTTCGGCGTCAACTGGCGGTCGGCAATGGACGTTGCCATAAGGGCGGCAAATTGGATCTGGGCGATCTCATTGCTGGGCGGCGAGTCCGCGCTGCCCCGCCCTGTGGTGTGGGTGGCCGAGAAGAGCCTGTATGAGCATGGCCTGCATGTGGCGGGCCACCTTGACTATGAGGCGCGCGGCAGCACAAACCATTACCTGGCTGAAGTGGCTGGCCTGCTACACGTGGCGGCGGCGCTCCCCTGGGCTCCGGAGTCGCCATATTGGACGGCGTGGTGTCTGCAGGAGTTGGTGAGCGAGATGGGGCGTACCGTCACGCCCGACGGTGCGAGTTACGAGGGCTCAACCGGCTATCACCGACTGGTTGCGGAGACGTTTGTCCGGGCGACCACGGTGGCTGTGGGGCTGCCACCGAAGTCGCGGGCTGCGGCGCACGCGGTCCGACACGCGGTGGGCCAGGGGATGAGGCCGTCGCTGCGGCCGCTCGGGGAGAGCGGGATAGACCCAGGCCGGGCGGAAGTGTTCCCGGCATGGTACGCAGGCCGTCTGGCAGCAATGTGCGAGTTCACACGGAGCATCTCGAAGCCCGGCGGGCACGTGCCGCAATTCGGAGACCAGGACAGCGGGCGATTCCTGAAGTTGGCCTGGCCTGGGGGAGCGTCGGGAGAGGAGCCGCGTGACCACCGGCACCTCGTCGCTGCAGGCGGTCCGCTAATCGCCAAGGGCGGCGCGGTCCTGGAGCCCGGTGCGGAACTGGCGATCGAAACGGCCGCTAGCGCGTGCCTGGTGGCGCTGCGGCCGGCGCAGCCTGAAGAAGGCGCAGTCCAATTGATTGAAGGCGACGCCGCTACCTACTGGCACCGGGGCGGCGGCGTGTGTGTGTTGCAGAGGGGTAAGTTCTGGGTCGCCGTCAGGTGCCTCGAAAAGATGCCCGGAGCACCGACCGGGCACCTGCATGACGACCAACTCTCGTTCGATCTCACCTACGCGGGCGTTGACATTGCAGTTGATCCAGGCACGGGCGTTTACACTGCGGACCCGGCGCTCCGGAACAAGTTGCGGCTGGCCGCCGCGCACAGCACGGCTGTCACCGGAGGCGAGTCGGTCGTTAGCTCAGGAGGACGGGCGCTGTTTGACTTTCGTGGGCATACCGGTGCCCTGTGCATGGGGGTCACAAGCGGTCAGTTTGCCGGTCAGCACGTACGTAGAAAGACCAGCCACACCCGATCGTTCTCGCTGGAGGCCGACCGTCTGGTAATTGATGACACCGTGGCTCCGGGCCGGCCGCACCAGGCGCGGCTCGCCCTCGCGCCAGACGTCCAGGTGGTGAGGGGTCCGCACGCGAACAGCGTCAGCCTGGAGGCAGGCGACGTGAGGCTACTCCTGGAAGCAGGACCAGAGACTGATGCGATTCACTTCGTTGAAAGTGTCTGCTCTGAGCGCTACGGCTCAGTACGGCCCTCGGTCCAGTTGCTCATCGAGCGCGGCGGCGGCCGCGGTTCCATTCAGATCATCGAGACTTGAGTTCGCCGCGTCCGCATTCCGCCGGTGGCTCATACCCTTCGTCCTATTCGACTTTGTATTCCTCCCGATGTTCCATGCCGGTGCACTCCCCTGGAAGCCGGGCTACCTTGCGCTGGTAGCGGCGCTCGCCCTGTACATCCGCGTCGACGGGACCGGGGCGGTCTGGGAGCGTGGCCGATGGATGTTCGTCCTGTTTGGCGCGCTGATCATGTTGAGCCTTGTAGGCGCCGTGGTCTTCTACGTGCAGACCGGCGTGCTTCCGGGCGAGAAGACATTCCGGGGAGTGGTGATCTACGCTCTCGCGCCCGCGGCGTTTGTGGCCGGCATTTCGGACCGTCGAGGACTGCACACTTACGTGCTGTGGTTCCTGGCAGCATTCCTCGGCCTGAATCTGTTGCTTGAGGCCTTGCGGGAGGGCGCTCCATTCCTCGTGGACTTCTACCGGCTCGGCCCCCAGCTAGCGCGGCCGGAGTACCAGTACCGCTCGATGGGCATCTTCGAGAACCCAAATGTCACTGCGCTCACCGGCAGCTTGCTGCTGGTGCTTGTGGTGGCGGGCATGCGGCGTGGGGCCATCGCCGCCCGGCAGTTCTCGCTGGTAGCCGCTATCTGGCTGACGTTCGTGGTTTCCGCGTTCATGGTGAGCCGGGGTGAACTTGTGGCCTGGGCGCTGATCGTGACGGTAGTGATGTGGCGCCTGCGGTGGCGCCGGGCCTTCAGGACGGGCGCGGTGCTGGCCGCCTGCCTGGCGCTCACCGGCTGGGCGGCGTGGACGTGGCAGGACCAGATCACGGACGTGTTCGGATTCAATGTCCCTGGTACGGTGGCATCGAGGTCCCTGGCGGTCCCCGATGCCACCCGAGACGTGCTGGCGGCACGCTCTGATGATCGTGTGAATTCGCTTATGCGCCCGTTCGCGAACCTCGGGCCTGCAGTCGAGAGATGGCGGCTATCGCCGCTTGTTGGCACCGGGTTCGAGGAAGCGACGGAGGTTCCAATCCCGCTCTACCACAACGACTGGCTCACGGTGATGGTCACCGCGGGCGTGTTCGGGCTGACCGCGCTGGTCTTGGCCGTGTTCCTGTTGTTTCGCGTGGACCCGCTGTTCGCCGTGCCGTTCCTTCTCCCGGGCGCGGTCAACGCCTTCATGTTCGCCCCGCAACACTTCACGTTGTTTATGCTTGCGGCAGGGTTGGCTGCCGCGCGGCGCTCCGTCGCGGAACGGTCCGAGACCGCCGGTGTTGACAGACCGGCGGCATCTGAGGAACTCGCGGCTACGGCATGAAGGGGCGGCGCGGTGTGGCGACGCTGTGTCTTCGAGAGTTGGGCAACGGTGGTTAGTGGCTTCCCGGCGGACACCCAATAGCAGTCTGCTGTCTGCCCATTAATACTGCGCCGCGTCGGCAGGCGGACATCGCCGGACAAGCTGCCGCGGTGCACAGGGCCTATCTGCTGGCGAATCCCGCCCTCGCACTTGAGGACCTGGCGGCGAACTCACCTCCTTTGGTCGTCCCGAGATGATCACGCAGCCGGCTGGTCGGTAGAATCTGAACAAGATTGCGGTGAGGGAACTTCGTTTCGGGGCCCGGCGCTCAGCGGGAGCGGCGGCATCTGACTTCTTGCTCGCACCTCATTGTTGCCAGCCCAGCGTGAGTCCGTGTTCTATACGCGAGAAAGCGCCAACGGCGCGGCTCGCTTGTCGGTTTGGATGCCAGCGGACGGTTTTGGTACGAACTGATTTCAGCCAGGGCCAAACTTCTGATGACTGCCGCGCTCGACATCACCTACTTACTTCTTGAACCCGGTCTGACACTGGACAATGCTCCTGTGTTTCAGTCCCAGCTTGTCGACCGCATCTCCGTCCAGGCCGAACAGGGCGTCCGGGCAGGAGTCGTATGCGCGGTGAGAGACGTTGCCAGGTTCGAACGGATCGTCCAGCCCGCCCTCGAAGCAGCGCGCGTCCCGTTCCTCACGTTTCCGGACGCTGGCATAAGTTCGGGCACTTTTCGCGCAGCGGCGGCCATGCGCAAATTCTCCAGACAACAGGCCTCTCGTCTTGTATACGTGCGCGGGCCATGGGCCGCCCTGGCCCACCGCATAGCGTTCCCAGCAGGCGGACCAGGCCTCGTGTACGACTTCAGGGGGGATTCGTTAGCCGAAGCATCCTACTTTGGCGGCAGGAAGGCCGTGAGGCACACAGCGCTCAACTGCCTGGTGCGCTGGTCGATTACACGGGCCGAACGTGTCTACTGCGTGTCCGGGCCGGCCGCAGAGGTCATAGCCACTAGGTACGGCCGGAGGGACGCACGGGTCATCCCGTCTTGCGTGGACTCCAGGCGTTTCGGGTATGACGCGCACGCCCGCGCCCGTATCCGGGCAATGATCGGCGCCGCCCCGGCGGATACGGTCTTCGTCTACTCAGGGGGGCTGAGCAAGTACCAACAGGTCCACGTCATGCTGCAAGTCTGGGGCCGCTTGGGCGACGACCCCTCACTAAAGTTCCTGCTGTTGACTAACGACACACCTACCCAAGAACCGGCTAGTTTCGAGGTGCCGGAGCACATCGCGCACCGAGTCCATAGGTTCACCGTGCCGCGGTCGGAAATCCCTGGGTATCTGTCTGCCGCGGACGTTGGATTCCTATTGCGCGAGCAGCATCCGCTGAACCGGGTCGCCTCTCCGGTCAAGTTTGCCGAGTATCTTTCATGCGGTCTGGCGGTCGTCTCGACTCCGGGCATCGGGGACGTGTCGGACCTGATCCTCGATAGACGGCTTGGGGCCATCGGTCCGGTTGAAAACGCGGCGGAGCTGGGGCGCGCCTGCCGGGAGCTACAGGCGGCGGTCCGCGCCGACCGCGCCGGGTACAGGGACAGGGCCATTGAAGTGGCACGTTCGATGTTTGACTGGCGGGTCTACCGGGACCTTTGACCTGGCGTGTCGGGGTGCGTCCGCGCCAACACAACGGGGGCGTTCGGTCAGCAGTCATTGTTCTGCGGTTGTCTCGGAACTTGGCGACGTAGATATTCAGCCCGTCAGAGGGACCCTTGCATACATCGATCGTCGACCTGCTTGCCTGCCCACACTGCTCCGGCGGACTGTACCTCTTGGATGAGGGCCGAGTGCATGTGGACGGGAGCGTGCAGTCGGGGATGCTAACTTGCAAGGCGTGTGCCACCCGCTACCCGATCGTGGGCTCCATACCCAGGTTCGTTTCATCAAAGAACTATGCCAAGTCGTTCGGGCTCGAATGGGAGCTGCACTCTCGCACGCAGGTGGACCGGTACAACGGCACGACGATATCCCGAGACCGTTTTTTCAGGCAAACCTGGTGGCCGGCTGACCTTTCTGGTCAAAGAGTGTTGGAAGTGGGTTGCGGCAGCGGTCGTTTCACCCAGGTCGCACTCGACGCCGGAGCAGAGGTGTTTTCGGTCGACTACAGTTCGGCAGCGGACGTTAACCTGCGCAACAATGGACCGAACCGTCGGCTCCACGTCTTCCAGGCGGATGCGCGGAGGCTGCCTTTCAAAACAGGGTTGTTTGACAGGGCCTACTGCATCGGTGTGCTCCAACACACGCCTGCCCCCGACGCTGTGCTTAAGGCCATGGCGTCAGTCGTGAAGCCTGGCGGGATTGTTTCAGTGGACATCTACGCAAGATCGTGGGAAACGTATGTCTGGCCGAAGAACTGGCTCAGGCCGTTCACAAAACGCCTGCCCCAGATGACGCTCTACCGCGGGGTCAGGTGCATGGTGCCGTTCCTGCTGCCCGTGAAGGCGTTCCTGCGCCGCCGAGTCCCGAAGGTCGGCAGGTACATTGCTGGCGCGATACCCGTGGCGAGCTACGCCGGGCACTATCCGCTATCAAAAGAGCAACAGCTCGAATGGAGCTTCCTCGACACGTTCGACGCTTTGTCGCCGAAGTACGACAAGCCGGCCACAGCGGGACGCCTCAGGAAATGGATGCTCAACGCAAGTTTCGAGGATGTCCGGTGTGAACTCGTATCCACAGGGCTGTTGGGCGCAAACGGCAGGAAAGGGAAATCCTGACACTCGGTCTTGGGCAGGTCGGGATGGCGTCTCCCGTCACCGTTGGCGAGTATGTGGCGGCAAGGCTGGGCGCGCAGGACTCAGTTTGGGAAGTCCGTAGGCACGCCGGGCGGTTGTCGCCAGGCAGGGTCTAGCGCGATGTGCGGTATTTCTGGAGCATGCCTGACGGCCCCGCTCCCTGACCTGGAGCGGCGGGTGTCGCGCATGAACGCGCTCCTGGCACACCGCGGGCCTGACAGCGCCGGGCAGTTCACGCGCGGGGCTGTGTCCATCGCCATGCGGCGGCTGGCGATCATTGACCTTGTGAGCGGCGACCAGCCAGTAACGAGCGACGATGGGAACGTGGCGGCCGTCTTGAACGGCGAGGTCTACAACTTCCGTGAGTTGACACAGGAGTTGCAGACCCTGGGCTGCCGCTTCAGGACGAAGTCAGACACCGAAGTACTTGTGCACGGGTACCGCACCTGGGGCGAGGGTGTCGCTGCCCGGCTAAAGGGCATGTTCGCCTTTGCGGTGTTCGACGCCGCTGCCAACCGCGTGCTGCTCGGCCGTGACCGCTTTGGAGAGAAGCCGCTGTTTTTTCACGAGCGCGGTGGGGGTCTCGTCTTCGCCAGCGAGATCAGGGCGTTGCTGGAGTGGCCGGAGATAGGCAGGCGGTTGGACCGCGAGGCCTTCGGGTATTTCCTGAGGCTCGGGTTCGCGCCCTCGCCCCTGACGCTCTTCGCAGACGTGCGGGAGCTACCGCCAGGCTCTGTGCTGGTCTGGGAAGGTGGACGGGTATCGCAGCGGCGGTACTACCGGCCGGATTACACGCCTGACCAAGCGCCCGGCGGCCACGCGGAGGCCGTTGAAGCGGTGCGCGCCGCGCTGGACGCCGCCGTACGCAGGCAGATGGTCAGCGATGTGCCGATCGGCGCGTTATTGTCCGGCGGCGTCGACTCAAGTGCTGTTTGCGCCATGCTCCAGCGAGCGTCGGCCCAGCCAGTGAAGACCTTCACGGTGCGCTTTGAAGAAGCGAGCTACGACGAGAGCCCTGTCGCCCGGGACGTGGCCCGCCACCTGGGCACCGAGCACACAGAAATAGCCGTCGCGAACGCGGGCTTCCAGCCTGACGACCTGTGGCGCGTCGTGGAGCACGTCGGCCAGCCCTTTCCGGACTCCTCCGCCATCCCTACCCACGTGGTCAGCCGAGAAGTGCGGAAGC
Source organism: uncultured Thermoflexus sp. (assembly GCA_964456315.1). Classification (GTDB taxonomy): domain Bacteria; phylum Chloroflexota; class Dehalococcoidia; order Lucifugimonadales; family Lucifugimonadaceae; genus SHXW01. The sequence continues at coordinate 4,376 of CAYWBD010000148.1, read as the reverse complement.
ACGTCAAGGTGTGCCTGACGGGTGACGGCGGCGATGAGATGTTCGCCGGATACCCCACGTTTCAATGGGCGGCATCAGTTGACAAGCTCGGAAGAATCCCAGCCCCGTTATTGCGGGCTGCGCGGGCTGGGGCCCTTGCGGTGGCTCCAGTGCCCGGCCTGGGTTCGCGTCCTGCCCTGAGACAGGCTGTCCGCGGGCTGGAAGCTGCGGCGCAGCCGCCCGGCCTCCGCCTGGCGACTGTGATGTCGCTATTCCTCCCCGGCGAACTGCCCGGCCTCGTCGGCGACAAGGATGTGCTTGGCGTGGCAACAGGCGGGCTGGAGTTGTTCACCGCGCTGCCCGCAGCCGCAGAGCAATGGTCGCCTTTGCGGAAGCGCATGTACACGCTTTTGACGCAGGGGCTGCCCCAGGACATGCTGGCGAAGACAGACCGCATGAGCATGGCGTGCTCGCTGGAACTGCGCGCTCCGATGCTCGACCCGGACCTTGCAGCCTTGACCATGCGCCTGCCCGACGGTGAGCTGATCGGCGGCGGCGTCCAGAAGCGCGTGTTGCGGGAAGCGGTCCGGCCGCTCCTGCCGGAAAGCGTCTTCACCCACCCTAAGAGCGGGTTCAGCATTCCTCTTCACCGGTTTCAGAATGACGCCTACCGCGAGGTGGCGCATGACCTCCTTAAGAGCCGTGACGGCCCGATGGCCCTCCTCAGGCCGGGAGCGGCGAGGGCGTACCTGAAACGCGGCCTTGTCCGCACCGCAGACCGGGCGGACCTTAGCGTGTACCGGGCCAGCCACCAGCTCTGGGCGCTGATGCAGGTCGCGGCGTGGTCAAGGCGTTTCGGTGTCAAAGTCTGACCGGGTCGGGACCAACCCGGCCGCCCGGCAGCGTGTTGTAGTGCTTGTTTCCCCTCTGCCGCCGCCCGCGGGTGGCATCGCCGTTTGGACGGAGACGCTTTTGAGGCGCGGGCTGCCGGGGCCGTGGCGGATACGGCTGGTGGACACCCGGATGCGCGGCCGCGCAGTGGCCGAGACTGAGTTCAACCTGCCTGTGGAGGCGCTGCGCGCAGCCCGGATCGTTTTGGCGCTGACTTGCGCGCTCCTCCGGCGACGGGACCTGGTGCACCTGAACGCCAGCCTGTCGCCGTCCGGGGTGTTCCGCGATTGGGCGGTCGTGGCTCTGTCGCGGCTGTTCCAGGCAGCCGTGGTGGTGAACCTACGCGGGGGCTTCATTATGCCCTCTGGCAGGGGCATGGCCGCCCGGCTGGGGCGCGCCGCTTACACGGACATGTTCCGCCGGGCCGCGGCAGTCGTGCCGCTTAGCGGTACGAGCCTGGATGAAGTCCTGCGTGCGGGGAACTTCGCCGACAAGACAGAGATCATTCCGAATTTCATTGACCTGTCGGAATTCCAGGGCCAGGCTGCCGCCGGTGGCCCTCCAGGCGAGTTCACTGCGTTGTACGCAGGAGCGCTGCTGCCAACGAAGGGGGTGGACACGATTATTGAGGCTGCGGCGCTCGCGACCGGGGTCCACTTTGTGTTGATAGGCGATGCCCCGCCAATACGTAGGGAGCAGCTCCGCAGCAGGGCAGAGGCCTTGCGCGTCCAAGGGCGAGTACGGTTTGCGGGACCGCTGCCTCATAAAGCCGTGCTGGAGGAAATGGCGGGGGCGTCTGGGTATGTGCTGCCGTCACAGTCAGAGGGGTTCCCGGTAAGCGTCGCAGAGGCCATGGCTTCAGGTCTGCCGGTCGTCGCTGCGCCTGTCGGGGCGATACCCAGCATGATCGAGGATGGCGTCGGGGGCATGCTTGTCTCGCCGGGCGACGCGGCGGGACTTGCTGCCGCGTTGGAAATGCTACGGACAGACCCCGCTTTGGCGGCGCGGATGGGCGCACACAATCGCCAAAAGGCGGAGCGGGAGTACGCTTTTGATGTCGTCGTCCGGCGCTGGACTGCGCTTTACGAGCGGGTTGCCACCGGCAAGGCGGGAAGGCGGAGCCCTCGCGCCGTCGGCCCGAATGCACACGACCGCCAATCCCGATGAACGGGTCCCAGTTCTGTCTGGCGTACGATCGGGTGATCCAAGAGTGGATCATCGAGGCCTCGAATGGAGTTGGTCTGGACTCTTCTCGATAACGCTTACGGTCCGGAGAATGGTGCGCTTGACGCACGGCTGGCTCGCTCCCAGAACAAACCGGGCCAGGCCGATGACCCAGAATTCTTTCAGGTGTCAGCGGCCAGCCATAGATCACGGGATACGCGAGTCCGGCCCGCGGCAGCAGTCTCAAGCTGGTAACGGATGGCAAGCCCGAGACATTTTTGAGCTGGACGGCGATATGACTGACCCGTGACCAGACGTCTCATGCGCCCCGTTCCATCAGTTGATCCGACCAAGCTTGCGCGTGCCGTACTGGATGGCCGAACATGGCAGGCATGGTGACGAGTGCGATCGTCTCGGGCGTCGATGACCGATGCGCAGAGGGCTGAACAGGGTTGGAGAGAGGTACCAGAATACGCGTTCGCCCACGGCGCGAGGCCAACCGCCCTGGTGAATCCGGGGTTGTGCCAGTTTGATCGCTGCTCTTCGCTGGGAATGGCGGAGGCCCATTACGGTCGGCTCGCTGTCCCGGACCGGCCAGCGCTGGTTGCTTCCATTTGTCCTCGTGGACTTCACGTTCCTCCCGATGTTCCACATAGGCTGGCTGCCGTGGAAACCGGGATATGTCGCACTAGCGCTATTTTTCCTGATTTACACGTTTACGGACCGGCGAAGACTCCTGCATGCAGGGCTGGGCTGGATATTCGCCCTCTTCGGAGTGCTTCTTGCCGCGACCGTCGTTGGGTCGGCGGTGTTCATGCGTCAGACCGGGACCGCGCCTGGCGCCGAAACAGGTAGGGCGCTCATCATCTATCTGACCGCGCCGATGGCTTTCGCGGTGGCCGCAGCGGACCGGCGTTCCAGCCACACGTACGTAATCGTGGTCCTGGCTGCGTTCCTTGCCTTGAACCTGCTCATCGAGGCTCTGCGGGGCTCATTGCCCGGGTTGCTCTCGCTTTACCACCTGAATGAGACCTATGCCCTCCCCGAGTACGCGTTTCGCCCAGGCGGCATTTTCCAGAACCCTAATGTCACCGCGCTGACTGGGAGCCTCCTCTTGGTCTTGGCCGTGGCCGGTGTGCGCGCAAGGTTCTTCCAAAAACGGATGGCGGCGCTCCTGGCGATGCTTCTCGGCGCGTTCGCCGTGGCCATATTCTTGGGGAGCCGGGGAGAAATCCTGGCCGTGGCATTGGTGGCCGGGCTGCTCGCCATCCGTTTGGGGCGTAGAAGGGCGTTGTTGTTCGTTCCGCTCGCGGTTGCCGGAGTGGCCGCGCTGTGGTTGGTCACCGTCGCATTTGACAGACAAATCATCCGCGTCTACGGATACTCAATTCAGAACTACACCTGGAGCAGGTTATATGCGATTGTCGGGAATTCAGAGTTCATGATCGAGAGGTATATCGCTCAGGCAGACGCTACTGCGACGCCTTCCGTGATGACGCCCACCCCTACCCTGGTTGCTCCGGTACTTACTGCGTCCCCCGAAGAGACAACACCAAGCGCGACAGCGGTTCAAGCGGTGGCGACTGCTACGCCTGAGGTTAAGGCGCCTACCCCTACCCTGGCTGCTGCGGTACTTACCGCGACCTCCGAAGTGATAACACTAAGTCCGACAACTGTTCAAGCGGTGGCGACTGCTACCCCTGAGGTTATTACGCCCACTCCGGCCGTGACCACGGAAGTCGTCACAGCGACCCGCATACCGGCGATCAAGAAGCCGGTGAGCCCCGAGCCGCAGCTCCACAGCGTGGCCAGGCCATTGGCGAACTGGGGCGCCGCGAAAGAGCGCTGGGTAAGATCGCCAATCGTGGGAACGGGATTCGAAGAATCGACCGATGTAAGGACACCGCAATACCACAACGACTGGCTTACAGTGCTTGTGACGTCCGGGCTGATCGGGCTGGCGGCCTTTGCCATCCTGTTCGTGATGCTATTCCGCCTTGACCCAGTGCTGGCCGTGCCGTTCGTTCTCCCCGGAATGGTTAATGCGTTTGTCTACGCGCCGCAGCATTTCATGATTCTGATGCTGGTTGCCGGTCTGGTAGCAGCCCGGCGGCTGGGCGAGCGCCCAGACGGCCTCACCGAATCTTCGACGGGCGGCGACGCCGTGAACAATACGCCTGTCCAATAGTCACAACCAGCAGTCTTACCTGACCCGCGCCGCGCCTGAGCTTTCCGTACAAGAACCAACTGGTGATGGCGCCGAGGTGGGCAGGCCCTGCCGCTCGGGCTGACGCCAACCGCAAGAGGAGGGATTCGTAACGCCCGCCCGGGTGGATCAGCAG
>CAYWBD010000147.1:0-2256 GCA_964456315.1 uncultured Thermoflexus sp. | reverse complement strand
TGCTTGCCGGCCTTGAGCGCCTCGACCGCTACCGGCAGGTGCATGTTGTGCGGGAGCAGGACCTCGATCGCGTCCACGTCGCGGTCGGCCAGCAGCTCCCGGTAGTCGGCGTAGGCCTTCTTCGCGCCCCACTGGGCCTTGCGCTGCTCCGCCCGGCCCGGCGCAGAGTCCGCGACCGCGTAAAGCTCGCCGGTGGGGTTGATATCCCTCGACCCTGACTCCGGGTCGACGTACGCCTGCACGTGCACGTCTGCGATCCGGCCCGCTCCGATGAAACCGACTCTTGCCTTGGCCATGTGCCCCTGTCCTCTCATGTGTCTCGAAGTGGCGGGCTCTGCAAGCCCTCCCGGTATCCCCTTGCCAGGCAGGCGAGGGGGAGGCATCCCGGATGACCGAGCAATTCTCTCAGTCACGCGCCACCCGCAAAGCATAGCGCGCCGGGCAGGCGGCGGCGTGTTTTCACAGTCCCTTCACATTGAGGGAACAATCCGGTAACAGAAGGCGTCTAAGAATGTGAGTACCACAGACAGCGCCGGGGCCGCGGCGCATGGAGACCCCGATGTACCACCTGGACCGCTGCGTCCACTGCAATAGCGACCGGGTCAAGACGCGCCCTGGGCCAAGCGGCTTCACGTCCGCCTGCCTGAAATGCGGGGCCACGCAGGAGCTCGATGACCTCCTGGAACCGCTGGCGGCACGGCCGGCGGCCCTCAGCGTCGGAGTTGGACAGATGGTCGCGCCCGCCTTCGCAGCCGGATAACCGATAGCCAGGCGAGCGGCGGCCCTGTGCCTCTTGGCCGTCCGCATCTCCGATTTCGCGACCCCGGGCCGTCCGGTCCCTCCCCGGCCGGCCCGGGGCCTCACGCCTTACCGTTGATGGGTCCTTCCCCTGCCGGGCGCCTTGACACTGCCTGTGCGTTATACTTCGTCCCGCCGCAGAATGCCGCGCGGCCGTTTTGCGATGACAGCACTCGAAGGAAGCACGATGCTCATCCAGGCCGAAACTGACACTCACCGCCCCGCGGGAGCCCACGCCGTCTGACGCGCCGGACTGACGCCATCTGCACCCGCCGGGCCTGTGCCCGGCGGTCTGTTTTTCCGGCCCAGAGCGCCGGAGCAGACCGTCGCCTCGACGGGTTGAGGTCAACCAGGATTTCCGCCTATGGGCCCAGACCGAGATCCTGAAACGAGTTCAGAAAGGAGTATTCCGGACCGCCTCCAGCAACCTAGCCAGAGACCTCCAGGATCGAAACCATTGACCTCCATCCACAGCGACGCACACGGACCGCACCACGCCACGCAGGCCGACCTGGGGCAGCCGGTAGTCAGTGTCCGCGATGCCGTCAAGCGCTACGGGCGCCTGACCGCGGTCAACGGTGTTTCGTTTGAGGTCCGGCCGGGAGAAACCTACGGCCTGCTCGGCCCCAACGGCGCCGGCAAGACGACCACGATGCGGATGCTCTGCGCGCTGTCGCCGCTCACATCGGGTTCCATGACCGTGGGCGGCCTGGACGTCACCCGGCAGAGCCGCGCCGTGCGCCAGGTCCTCGGGGTCGTGACCCAGCAGGATGGGCTCGACAGTGACCTCACGGTCCGCCAGAACCTCGAAATCTTTGGCTACCTCGCGGGCCTGCCGCGGGCTGACGCAGCGTCCAGAGCGACCGAGGTCCTCCAGTTCTTCGGGCTGCTGGAACGGGCCGGCGACGACGTCGACGAGCTCTCGGGCGGCATGAAGCGGCGGCTCGCCATCGCGCGGGCCTTCATGTCCCGGCCGCGCGTGATGGTCCTCGACGAACCCACGACCGGCCTCGACCCCCAGAGCCGCAACCGCGTCTGGGAGCAGCTTGCCGTCCTGAAATCCTCCGGCGTCACAATCCTCATGTCCACACACTACATGGAGGAGGCTGCGACACTCTGCGACCGCGTCGCCATCATGGACCATGGCAAGATCCTCGATGAAGGCGCGCCCGACGACCTCATCGCCCGCCTCGCCGGCGAGCAGGTCGCCCAGGTCCGCGTCGACGACGCCGCCCGCCCTGCCGTGCGTGACGCCTTGAAGAACGCCGGCTACAGCTACATCGAAGTCGGCGCCATCATCTCCGTCACATTCCGGACCGGCCAGTCAAAAGACCTTGGCGCGCTAGCGGGTATGCGGGAGGCGCGCATCTACTTCCGGCCGTCTACGCTCGAAGACGTCTTCCTCGCCCTCACCGGCCGTGAACTCCGCGACGAATAGGTGGCGCCTGTCATTCCGCG
>CAYWBD010000146.1:0-3096 GCA_964456315.1 uncultured Thermoflexus sp. | reverse complement strand
GACCTCGTTGATTTTCATACGTCCTGGCTCCAGTTCATGAATGTGTGGCGCGAGACGCCCAATGGTGTGCCGGTGGCGCAACAGGCCCGATAGTGCGCCAGCGACGCAACAGGCCCGCTGAAAAGAGGCTGGCCGCACGGCGCGTCGGCATTGTAGGGGCGTATTGCATACGCCCGCTATTCGGCCGGCCCGTCGCACCGCGCTTGGACCGGCTGCGGGGCCTGATCCTGGGCGTATGCAATACGCCCCTACGCAGTCTTGCGGGCCACGCCGATGACGTGCGGTCGCACCGGGTAAGGGCCGAAGCTGTAGCGGTGGAGGTCGTCGACCTCGAACCCCGAGGCGCGGATGGCGGCGATGGTGTCCCGGTCCGGCTCGCAGCCGTCACCGGTGACCCGCCAGAGCGGCTTGACTGCGTTCTGGAACAGCGCCCAGCAGCGGCCCTCGGAACGCACGTGCTCGATGAACCGGAACTCGCCGCCCGGCCTGAGCACCCGCTTCATTTCTCGCAGCGCCGCCTCCTGGCTGTTCACGCTGCAGAGGACGAGCGAGGCGACCACCGTGTCGAATGAGGCGTCCGGGAACGGCAATGACTCCGCGCCGGCCTGCACGACGGTCGCCTGTACGCCCTGCGGTTTGAGCTTCGCCTGTAGTCGCTTCAGCATGTGCGGGCTCGGCTCGGTGAGGGTCAGGTTCGCGATCCCCTCTCCCGCCGGGAGAAGGGTGCTGCTCCGTGCCCTCTCCCCTTGAGGGAGAGGGTCAGGGTGAGGGGGAAGAGTAGGGCCCGAGGAGGAGTACCTGTAATACGGCAGGTTGGCGCCCGTGCCCGCGCCGATCTCCAACACCTGCCCCCTCGCCTGGCCTGCGACGAACTCGCGCCGCGGCGCCATGGCGCGCTCCGCGCCGCCGACCAGCGGGTCGTACAGGGCGGCGAATATGCGAGAGCCGGGCATGGCGCTGGATTCTAACGGACGACCCGCCAGTACTCGGCTGTACACTTCCGCGCTGTGATCGGAGGCCGAACGATGTGGCTGGACGAGTTGGCAGACCTGGTGCGCACCCTGCGTGCGCGAGCTGAGAACCACGCAGAATCGCTGCGGCAGAACGAAACTCGCACTCGCTACGCGTTGATAGACCCGCTCCTCGAAGCGATGGGCTGGGACGCAAACGATCCGGCGCTGGTGACTCCAGAGTTCACAACCGGGGAGGGACGGCCTGATTACGCTCTGCTCTCCGACCGACCTGGCGGTGTACCTCTCGCGTTCGTTGAGGCGAAGAAACTTGGCACACCGTTGCAGGACCGCCTCGGCCAGGTAATTACCTACTGCAACGAAAAAGGGGTGAAGTACTGCGTGGTGACGGACGGGGTGGAGTGGGGGGCTTATGACGTCTTCAAGCCAGTACCTAACCCCGACAAGCTCATCACTCGCTTCAGCCTCAAGATGCCCGAGCACGAAGCAGTCATAAAGATGCTTTGGCTCTGGCGGAAGAACTTCTTGAGCGGCGTGCCGGTTGCTCCTGAGATCACCCCGAACTCATCGCCCACGGAACCAGAGAGCGTCAGCGTAGCTACCCATTCACAGGCCGTCGGCCCATCGAATCTAGCAGGATGGGTGCCACTGTCCCAGCTGCAGGTTGTCGGCAGCTTCCAAAAGCCACCTGCGAGGATCAGGTTCCCTGATCGCGCGGAAGCCTCAGTGAGTCGTTGGTATGAACTGCAGATTAGAGCGGTTGAGTGGCTCGTGCGCACACGGCGGCTTGAGGCTTCGAAGTGCCCCATCACCACAGAGCGAGGGACACATCTTGTCCATACTAGCCCGACGCGCCGTGACGGAAGCAGCTTTGTCCAGCCCAAACAAGTTGAGGGGTTGTGGATTGACTTGAGTTATTCCGCGGTCGATCACGTATCCCAGGCGCAGAAAATCCTGCTGCGACTTGGGACCGATCCGGCCACAGTATCTATCGAGTTGGCGGCTACGCCCTAACCCTCCCCCCGCCACCTCAGCACCGGCTTGCGGGCGGCGGTGGCCTCGTCGAGGCGGGTCACGGGCAGGTCGTGCGGGGCGTCTTTGAGCAGCGAGAGATCCCGGTCTATCTCGCCGTCTGTCTGCCGCATGACCTGGATGAAGTTGTCCAGCGTCTCTTTGGACTCGGTCTCCGTCGGCTCTACCATGAGCGCCTGCTCAACGATCAGCGGGAAGTACATCGTCGGCGCGTGGACGGTTGTCGTGATGAACGCCGATGCGTCGGCGCCGGTGGTCGTGACCGCAGACGCAGGGGCGCGGATCAGATTTGTCCGGCCCATGGGCTTCAGCCTGATCGTGGCTGGCTTGATCGGGGGCGGCATGGCGGTGCTGCTCATCGTGCTCGCGGTGAGGAGTCAAAAGCCAACGGCTGCGCCCCCGACGGCTGCGGCGACCTGACCCTGGAGAAGCGGTTGCTTAACGTGGGCAGTGCCCGCGGTGATACCGTGTTCTGGTGATCACAGTCGGCATCATCGCCAACCCGGCCGCGGGCAAAGACATCCGCCGACTCGTCGCGCACGGGCGCGTGGTGTCCAACCAGGAGAAGGCCAACACCCTGCGGCGCGTGTTCTCTGGCCTCATCGCCAGCGGCGTCGAGCGCATCCTCATCATGCCGGACCCCACTCAGCTGGCCCGGCCTGCCGTCGAAGAGTGCAAGGGCCGGGTGCGCACAGAGTACGTCGACATCCCGCTTTCGGAGTCGCAGAACGACTCCACCCGCGCCGCGCGGGCGATGGCCGACGCCGGCGCGCTGTGCATCGTCACGCTGGGCGGCGACGGCACGAACCGCGTCGTGGCCAAGGGCTGCCGGGACACGCCGCTGGTCCCTATCTCGACCGGCACGAACAACGTCTTCCCGCAGATGGTCGAGGGCACGCTGGCCGGCCTGGCCGCGGGCGCCGTGGCGACAGGCGCGGTGGCGCTGACGCTCGCCTCCAGGCGCTCGAAGTCGCTCGACGTCTACGTGGACGGCGAGGCGGCTGACATCGCGCTCGTGGACGCTGCCGTCACCGACCACGCCTTTGTGGGCGCGCGCGCCGTCTGGCAGACCGACGCCATCTCGGAGCTGTTC
>CAYWBD010000145.1:0-6154 GCA_964456315.1 uncultured Thermoflexus sp. | reverse complement strand
CGCGGTGGCTGCGACGGACGTGGCTTCTGGCCCAGTCGACGCGCCCTCTTCCAGTGGCTCGCCCTGGAAGCTGCCCCCACCGCACGCGGCCAGGACCACCGTCAGAATCGCGATAAACGCCAGCACCGCTCGCATGTATTGATCTCCTGGCCGCGGAGCTACGCCGCGGGGACGCGTCTGGCTACTCTTCGTCCACCGGGCCGAGGAAGTACTCGTTGACGCCCTCCAGCATCCGCGTAATAACCTCTTCGTTCAGGTTCTTCAGGTAGATCACGCTGGCCCAGGCCTGGGTGAGGCCGCCCTGGACCTCTGCCACCGTCACGGGGCGGTTCCCGGATGCCAGCATCAGGCGGAACACAGCCTCGGTGATTGGCGTACCGGGAAGGAGGTAGGCGGGTTCTTGCGAGCAGCTCGATGCGATCTGGTGCATCAAGTCCTTTGCGGTCCTGCCCTGTTGCGGTTCTGCTCCCTGCTTTGTGCAGGCCGGACACCGGCCGCACAGCCTTGTCGAGACCATGTACCCGACCGACCTGCCTGCCGCCGCCATAGCGGCGAAGTCGATGGCGTACTTACGCTTCCCCGGCTCCTCCACCTGGTCTGCCACGGCGGCCGCGCTGGCGCGCTGGTCGCGCGTTTGCCTGGGTGATTTTGCCATATTGCTGCCCTGCCCTCGTCCGCTTGGTCTCGCCTTTGAATCAGTGACACAGGTCGCCCTGCCGCGCTCCGGACTGACAGCCCAGTCGCGTTAGCCCCCGCGTGTAAAACGCGACACACCAGTATCGGGCACAATCCACGCCCGTGGGTCAGAACACGTCCTCGGGCCAGTCCAACATTTCGACGGTGGCGACCTCTTCCGGACCCAGGCGGGCCACGTCCTCCGGGCAGACCGCCAGCCCGTTGGCGAGCGCCACGGACGTAAGGGCGCCTGAGCTTTGCGTGCCGGTGCTACGCGCCCGGTAGCGGCCTGCCACGTCCTTGTAAACGACCACCCGCGCATAGACACGCCGACCATCGTGGTTGACGATGGCGTCGTCGAGCGTGGCCTGCACGGTCGGCTTTGGGAGCGGCCCGCGGCCCAGCATCAGGTGGATGGCCGGTCTCCCGAACTGCTCGAACGCGACCATCGCGCTGACCGGGTTGCCGGGCAGCCCCAGCAGCGGCACCTTGCGGCCGCCGGGCCCGTCCAGCGTGCCAAATGCGAGCGGCTTTGCGGGCCGCATGCGCACCGACCACAGAGCCACCTTGCCTCGCTGCGACAGCACGTCCTTGACGACGTCGTAGTCACCCTTGGACACGCCTGCTGACGTGACCACCATGTCGGCAGGGGGCGCGTCGCCGGGCCTGGCAGGCGCGCCGGGGTCGCGGCCGAGCGCTTGTTCCAGCGCGGCTGTCAGCGACTGGACCGTGTCCCGTGCGATGCCGATGACCCTGGGCAGGCCGCCGTATTTCTGGACAGCCGCGGCGACTGAGTAGGCGTTGGAGTTGTAGATCTTGCCGGGCTGGTGCGGCTGGCCGGGTTCCAGAAGCTCGTCGCCCGTTGACACGATGGCGATGACCGGCCGCCTGATGACTCTGACGCTCTTGCGGCCAAGCGAGGCCGCGACGCCGACCTCGCCGGGGCGCATCACGCTGCCCTTCTTGAGCACGGTCGCGCCGGACTTGATGTCCTCGCCTGCGGGCCGGACGTTATCGCCGGGTCTTGGCGCGACGCGGACGGAGATCTCTGACATCGGGCCGGAGCGCGCCCGGCGTTCGACTTCGTCTGTGTCCTCGAACGGCACCACAGCGTCGGCGCCGTCCGGGATGGGCGCGCCGGTCATAATGCGCACCGCCGTGCGGGGCTTCAGCGGCCCTTCCGGCAGGCTGCCCGCGGGGATGAGGCCCGAGACCGGGAGGGTGACGGGCGCGTCGCCTGCGCGCTTCAAGTCCGCGGCACGCACCGCATAGCCGTCCATGGCCGAGTTTGCGAGCGGCGGGACGTCGAATGGCGCGACCAGGTCTTCGGCGAGCACCTGGCCCAGGCATTCGAGCAGCGGCTTCTCCTCTGCAGGATGCACGGAGAAGTAGGACAGGATGCGCTCCCGCGCATCTTCCACGCTGAGCATCTCGGCGTGGTAGTGGTGGCGCGGAGCGGCGGGTCTTGGAGGGGTCTGGGTCATGGCGTTGGCGGTTACTTGCGCAGCTCCGCGCCCAACTGGGTGGTCAGGGCGTGCAGCACGGCCTTTTCGGCGCGGTCTACCTCGTCTGAGGTGAGCGTGCGGTCATCGGCCTGGTAGACGACCCGGACAGCAAGAGATTTCTTGCCTGCCGGCACGCCCTTGCCAACATATACGTCAAAGACCGAGGCCGTCGCCACGAGCTTATTGCGCTCGATGAGCCGCACCACGTCGCCAGCGGGCGCGGCGGCGTCCAGCAGCAGCGCCATGTCGCGCGGCGCGGCGGGGAACCGCACAAAGGGCCGGTAGCGCTGCCCTGCGGCGGCTGTCATCTGGCTGGCCTTCAGGAGCGCCTCGAGGTCGAGCTCGAACAAGGCCACGGGCCCGGCTGCGATGTCGAACGAGGCCAGCACGGCCGGGTCGACCTCGCCGACGACGCCCAGGTGCAGGCCTTCGACCCTCACCCTCCCAGAGAGAGGGGATTCAGCTTGGCCTTCGACCCTCACCCTCCCAGGGAGAGGGGATTGGAGTGCGGGACTCGCCCTCCCAGGGAGAGGGGATGGCAGGGCCGACACCGCGGCGGCGCGCCCGGCCGTCACCAACGCGGCGCGCCCGTTCGCCAGCGTGGCGTCCTCGCCAGGCGCGAACACGCCGTCCAGGCGCAGCGCTTCCAGCATGGCCTCGACCGCTCCCTTGGCGTCGAAAAAGTCCAGGCGCCCCTGCTCGCCGGCCCAGTGCCCGTCCGACCTCGGCCCGCCCAGCGCGCCCACCACCATTTCCCGTTCTTGCGGCAGGCCCTCGCCGTGGTCCAGGAAGACCTTGCCGATCTCGAATACGGCCACCGGGCCTCGCCAGGTGCGGGCGTTGTCTGAGAACGTCTTGAGCACCGACTCACGCAACGTCCGGCGGAGGACGGCAAAGTCGGCCGAAAGTGGGTTTTGGAGGCGGACATGCGGCGGCAACTTGCCGGGCAGGCGGACGCGTGCCTCGCCGCGCTCGGTCGTGGCCGAATAGGAGACAGTCTCCTGCAGCCCCGCGGCGACCAGGGCGTCCCTGACCTTCTCCCGCAGGCCCAGGTCGGGCTGCGGCTCCCAGCGCGGCAGGCGGCCGGGCACGGCGGACGTGGGCACCTGGTCGTAGCCGATGACCCGGGCCAGCTCCTCACAGAGGTCCTCGGGGATGGTGATGTCCGTGCGCCAGTAGGGCACGCGCACCCGCCACGATGCGGTCCCATTACCCCCTCTCCCCATGGGAGAGGGATGACCACGGGGCCCTTCGACAGCCTCAGGGCGAGCGGTCCCGTCGCCCAGCACACCCGTCGTCTCAAACCCCAGCGACCTCAGCGTCTTGGCCACCAGCGCGGCCGGCCAGTCGACACCCAGCACGCTCTGGATCTTGGCCTGTGTCAGGATGACATCTGCGACCTCGTTGGCCCGGCCCGGCCACTCGTCGATGACTCCCCGTGCGGCCTCGCCCCCGGCGACCTCCAGGATGATCCCCACGCAGCGCCGCAAGCCCACCTCGGCCAGTCCGGCGCGCAGGCCTTTTTCGAACCGCAGCGTCGCCTGGCTGGCGAGGCCCAGGCCGCGGGCGGTGCGGCGGTTGTTCTCGGGGTTGAAGTTCGCAGACTCCAGGAACACGTCGACGGTGCGTGCCGATATCTCCGAGTTAGCGCCGCCCATGACCCCGGCCAGACCGATGGCGCGCTGCGGGTCTGCGATGACCAGCATGTCGTCCGTGAGCATGCGCTCCGCGTTGTCGAGCGTGGTGAGCTTCTCGCCCGGCCGGGCGCGGCGCACGATGACGTGGCGCTGCCCTGCCGCGGCCGCCGTGGGCGGCGCGTCACCGCTGACCAGGGCCAGGTCGAACGCGTGCAGGGGCTGGCCCAGCTCGAACATGACGTAGTTCGTGGCGTCCACGACGTTGTTGATGGGACGCTCGCCCAGCGCCTTGAGCCGGTCCTGCAGCCACTGGGGCGACGGGCCGACCTTCACGCCGCGTATGACCGCCGCCGTGTACCGCGGGCAGAGGTCCGGCGCCTCGATGGTCACCCGCGCCAGCGTGTGCACGTCCGGCCCGGCTTCCCGGTGGCCCAGCGGCGGCTCAGTGGCGGTCAGGCCGGTCAGGGCGGCCACGTCCCGAGCCACGCCCAGCACGCCCAGGCAATCGGCGCGGTTGGGCGAAAGCTCAAGGTCTAGGACCGTCTCGCCGAGGACATCGCCAAGCGGCTGGCCGACGCGCGCCGCCGGGTCGAGCACCACGATGCCCTCGTGCTCCCCGGACAGGCCCAGCTCGCGCTCGGATAGCACCATGCCAGCCGACTCCACGCCGCGGATCTTCGACGCCTTGAGCTTCGCGGCTTTCCCGGTGTGGCCGTCGAAGATGTCCGCGCCCAGTCCGCCGAAGGCGATCTTCTGGCCCACGGCGACATTGGGCGCGCCGCAGACGACCTCTATCTCGCCCTTGCCGTGGTCAACGGTGACCAGGCGCAGGCGGTCGGCGTTGGGGTGCGGGCTCACCTGCTTAACGAGGCCGACGACGATGTTGGCCCAGGTGCGCGTGCGTTCGATGGCGGCCACCTCGACGCCGGCCATCGTCAGCCGCCGTGCGACCTCCTCGGCCGGCAGTTCCACCGGGACGTACTCTTTGAGCCAGGAGAGTGGGACTTTCATGTGCCTTGTCGTCTCATCTGACTCGGGCCGAGCTTCACACTACTTGCCGCGATTGCAATCACAGGTTGCAGATTCCAAAGGAGATAAGTAGAACTACACCCGATGCCAGACTCAACACGGCAGCGTGAGCCAGCACGTCTATCGTCGTACCGAGGAATTTCGCCCATCGTTCTTGTGTACTCTTTTTCGGTCCAAGATCATAGATTTTCTTCTCCAGTTCATCTGTCCACTCTTTGCTCTTGATAGGTAATTTACTTTCGATAACATGTCTCACAACGATATGATGCAAGGTGCCGCTAGTCGACGCACGATAGGCGCTGTGCCAGTAGTCCAAGACTAGCCCGATCAGGTCGATAATCACTGCCAAGCCCAGAGCAGCCCAGACCGCGATGAGGAGAGGATCGGCTCCGACATCCTCGATTCCGAGCAGCAGAAACGATAGGACAAGAATGCCCGATGATGTGGCAAGGGTAGCGGTGCGCAGAGAATTCCACGCCTGACGCCGCGCCGCATCGTGGTCTGAATGCAGTTTGGTGGCGGCATCGAGAGCGTCGTCAGCCATTGGTGCTTGCCCTTCACGGCTTCCGCAGGGGATTATCGACGATGCCCACGGGATCGGCCAGCCAAAGACTAGATTCCGGGTTAAGCCGCCATCTCAGAACTGGCTCAGGAAGCGCAGGTCGTTGGCGAAGAAGAGGCGGATGTCGTCGATGCCATAGCGCAGCATGGCGATGCGCTCCGGGCCCATGCCGAAGGCAAAGCCGGTGTACTTCTCGGGGTCGTAGCCCACGGCGGCTAGCACCTTCGGGTGGACCATTCCTGCGCCCATGATCTCGATCCAGCCGGAGGCCTTGCACACCCGGCAGCCCCCTGTCGCGTCGGGCCCGGCACGGGGCCCTTCGACAGGCTCAGGGCGAGCGGGACCCCGGCTGCGCCCTGTGCCCCCGCACGCGAAGCAGTCTATGGACATGTCCACGCCGGGCTCGACGAACGGGAAGAAGTCGCACCGAAAGCGCACCTTGCGGTCTGCGCCGAAGATGCGGCGGGCGAACTCGAAGAGCGTCCCCTTCAAGTCGGCGAACGTAATGCCCTCATCCACGGCCAGGCCCTCGACCTGGTGGAACTGCCATTCGTGCGTGGCGTCGGTGGCCTCGATCCGGTAGCACTTGCCGGGGACGACCACGCGCACGGGCGGCTTCGTCCTCTCCATGACCCGCCCCTGCATGGGGGAGGTGTGCGTGCGGAGGAGGACGCGGTCTGCAGCGGCCTTTCTTCCCCTCTCCCCTTGGGGGAGAGGGCTAGGGTGAGGGGTCGTCACGGGCCCAC
>CAYWBD010000144.1:0-8940 GCA_964456315.1 uncultured Thermoflexus sp. | reverse complement strand
GCCGAGATCGAGGAGCGTGTCGGACGCCAGGGTGACCGGCAGGATCCCCTTTACCCAGATGTCGAAGATGATCAACGGCGCGATCCAGCGTTTGCCGACATGGACCGAGACGTTGGAGATGCCGACGTTGCCGCTGCCGTATTTGCGGATGTCTATGCCCTTCATCACCCGCCCGAGCACGTACGCGACCGGCAGCGCACCGAGCAGGTATGACCCGCCGATGACGAGGGCGCTGAGGATGATGTCTGTCGTGGTCATGGCATTGACGGGGTCTCGACTGCCATAGGCTCATTTCGGGGCATCATGTGCCTGACGCGTGCATCAGTGGCGGACGCCTGACTCGGACTACGGCGCTGATGATGTCATTCTGAGCGGAGGCCCGAAGGGCCGCAGTGAAGAATCTAGCTCAAACGGCGTCGCGTTGTTGACTCCGCCCGATCGCGTCGCCTTGTAGTCTGACTCAGATGACGCGTCGCTCTCAGAGCTAGAATCGTCGTCCCTGTCCCTTCGGTTGCGCTCAGGGTGCGGGACTCAGAATGACATCTCCCCGAAGGGGCCGCGTATGACTGGCCGTGTCGTCACACCGGCCGTTCAGGCACCCACCCTACCTTGTCCCCGTGCATGGCACGCGCCCGTTCCAGGAGTTGCCTCGCCGTGTCGGGCGGCGGGCCACTGACGCCGGGCACAACCTCGGTCTCGTTGCCGAAGGCGTGGTAGTCGGAACCCCCGCACTCGACCAGCCCGTACGTCCGCGCCAGCGACCGGAAGCGTTGCTGCTCCTCCGGGCCGTACTTCTCGGCGTACACCTCTATGCCTGCCAGCCCCCCGGCGGCCAGGCGGGACACCATGAGCTCTACCTGCTTGACTGTGCGCGGGTGCGCCACCACGGCCACGCCACCAGTGCGGTGCACCAGGTCCAGGGCGTCCAGGGGCGGCAGCTTCGGGCGCGGCACGCGCGCCGGGCCGTCCGTGCCCAGGTAGCGCTCGAAGGCCTCCGACACGCTGCGCACGTACCCGGCCTCCAGCATGGCCCGGGCGATGTGCGGCCTGCCGACAGCGCCCCCGGCAAGCTCCCGCACCCGGTCCCACGAGATCTTCACGCCGAGCGTCGCCAGCTTCGATACCGTCTGCCGAGCCGCCTCGACGCGCTCCTCCCGGAAGCGGACAAGCGTGTCTTGCAGGTCGCGGCTCTTGTAGTCCATGAAGTAGCCGAGCAGGTGGACCTCGGAGTCGCCCTCCTCCGTCCCGAACTCGATGCCGGGCATGACCGTCAGGTGGGGATATGGCGCGGCGGCGGCCAGGGCCTCGTCGATGCCCTCCGTGGCGTCGTGGTCGGTCACCGCCACCACTCTGAGGCTGGTCTTGGCCACGCGCTCGATCACCGCTGAAGGGCTGAGCGTGCCGTCCGACGCCGTCGTGTGCAGGTGCAGGTCCACCTCGACGGGCCAGGGCGGTATGAACGGCGGCTGGCCCACGCCGTAGCGGGACGACGGCGCCTCCCTGGGGGACGGGCGCTGCGTCATGCCTGCCACACCCTGTCTACGCGCACGATGGACTTGGCCTTGTGCGTGGCGTCGTCGGTCTCGATGAGCACCGAGTTGAACTGGAAGGCGCCCGACTCGACCGGGCGCAGCCGGCGCGGGACGCTGGTCAGGAACCGCGCCAGCACGTCCTCTACCTCCACGCCGATGACCGACTCCAGCGCCCCCACCATGCCCAGGTCCGTGATATACGCGGCGCCGCCGGGCAGTATTCGGGCGTCGGCAGTGGGCACGTGGGTGTGCGTGCCGACGACCGCGGACACCCGCCCGTCGAGGTGCCAGCCCATGGCGTACTTTTCAGAGCTGGCCTCGGCGTGGATCTCGACGATGACCGGCTTGCCGCGCCCGAAGCCGGTGGCGAGCACTTCGTCCACGACAGAGAACGGCGAGTCGGCCTCAATTGACATCCACACCCTGCCGATGAGGTTGATGACGGCGACCGGCCCGGTGTCGATGATGCCGCGGCCGGGCGCGGCGGCAGGGTAGTTGTGGGGGCGCAGGACGGGCAGGGCGCGGTCGTCCAGGTGCTCCAGGAACTCCTTCTGGTCCCAGACGTGGTTGCCGGATGTGACGACGTCCGCGCCGGCGCGCAGCAGGTCGTTGACCGTGCTGAGGGTCATGCCCGCGCCGCCGGCGATGTTCTCGCCCTGCACGGTGACGAAGTCCACTGAGAGCTCGCGGCGCAGGCGCGGCAGCAGGTCCTTGACCGCGGCCCGTCCGCCGCTGCCCACGACATCGCCGACCATCAGCATGCGCATCTTGAGTCCATCGAGAATCCCCTCTCCCAGCGGGAGAGGGCGAGGGTGAGGGAGAAGGTTGGATTTGTGTACCCGCGCCATGGTCGTTTTTCTGGACGCCCTGGAGTGGGTCATGCCGGCGGCGTTCGGTCCGCGCCGCCCGAATAGGGGATTCTAAGGCCTGTCGTCGCCCGTGGGGACGCGCCCGCGCCGGCGTCAAGCCTGGACGCTACCATGTCGCGACGCCAGACTTGGAGCGTCAAGCTGAACCTGGCGCTCAGTCCAAGGAGGACCGCCGATGGACGGGCCCGGAATTGAAGAGCAAGTCGCGGCTACGGAACGGTCGGTGATCGAGCGGGTCGGTCGGCTCGCGCTGGGCGACCCGCGCGCCACAGTCTTGCCGGGGGTGCAGGTGGAGCACCTGCGCGGCATCCACAATGACGCCCGAACAGAGGCGATAATCAAGGTCATCGGCAGCGCGCGCCTGGATTCCCGCTTGCGGGGGAATGAAGGCGACGGGGCCCTTCGACAGGCTCAGGGCGCGCAGGGGCGCCTGGATTCTGGCCCACGGGGGCGCGGCGGGTTGGGCGCGGCTGAGGGGACAACCCGCTGGTCGGCCGTGCTGAAGGTGGTCAATCAGGGTGGCATGGATGCCCGGAACTCATGGATCGACCCGGCGCTCGAAGCGCGGGTCTATGAAATGGGCCTGTTTCTCGACCCGGCGGTACCCTTCCGAGCCGCGCGCTGTTACGGCATCGACATGCGCGCTGACGGCCGGAAATGGCTTTGGCTGGAGGACCTGACTGGCGCGCCGCAGCCGCCCTGGACCGCGCAGCAGTTTGTGGACACTGCGTACCGCATCGGCAGGTTCACCGGTCACCACGCAGTTATTGGCCGGCCGGTTGGTATCAGCCTCCCAGAAAGAATCTTCATCAAGCGCTGGTCGGCGGTAGAAGTCCTGTTCAGGTTTCCCGAGCTCTACGCGCAAGAAGGCAGCGCGCCCGTCCGGGCGGCTTACCGTGGGGAAGCGGTCCGCCGGGCGCTGGACCTCGGTGCGAAAGTGGGCCGAATCCAGGACGCCGCGGCGCGCATGCCGCTCGCACTGGCGCACGGCGATTGCCACGCCCGCAACCTCTTCCCGTTGGACGACTGCACGGTGGCGGTTGACTGGTCCGGCCTGTCCATGGAGCCGGTCGGAGCGGATCTTGGGGTCCTTACTGGGTCCGCGCTGACATGGTCAGGCGACGAGGCGGCGACGGTCCTGGGCACCTGGGACAAGATGTTCGCGCGCTACCTGACCGGCCTCGCTGAGTCGGGGTTTCAAGCGGACGCCGCGGCGGTGCGAAAGGGCTTTTTCGCGCAGTTCGCCATATATTTGAGCGCCGTGCTGACCCTGCCCGGCTGGATCGCCGCAGGTTCCCTCGGAAGTCTCGGGCCAACGCTGGCGACGAGGTTCGGGCGGCCAATCGAAGAGGTGCCTGAAAGCCTGGCGCACATGGTGCCTGCGCTCTTGGACCTTGCGGACGAGGCCGTCGCGCTGGCGGAGTCTGACTGAGAGCATCCCGCCTGGTCTGGGCTTGCCGGAGCGCGCCCGGATGTCATTCTGAGCCCGCAGGGCGAAGAATCCAGCTCCAGGGACCAGGTGGCGGGCGTGGCGCACCGCGACTCGCGCCGCGATCTGAGCTGGATTCTTCCCTCGGCTTCCGCCAGGGTCAGAATGACACCACCCGCGCCCGCTGTAGCGGACACTCGCTGCCGGGCGCTCAGGCCGCTGCGGGCCTTCTCCGTGCCCGGGAGAAGGCCCGCAGCCCTACCGTATGAGCGCCGCCAACCGTAAGTCGGGGTTCAGTCCTACCGAGCGTACTCCACCGTGCGTGACTCGCGGATGACGACGACCTTGATCTGGCCAGGGTAGGCCAGCGTGTCCTCGATCCTCTTCACGATGTCGCGCGCCAGCACGGCCGCCGCGGCATCGTCGATGCGTTCTGGCTGGACTATGACGCGGACCTCGCGCCCTGCCTGGATGGCAAAGCAGCGCTCCACGCCCTCGAAGCCCCGCGCCACATCCTCCAGCGCTTGCAGACGCTGGACGTAATTCTCCACGGTGTCGTGCCGTGCGCCCGGCCGGGCCGCCGATATGGCGTCAGCCGCGGCGACGATGAACGACGCGGTCGTGGTCATCGCCCTGTCGTGGTGTTCGCGGACCGGCACGGCGATCTCGGGGCCGATGCCGTACTTGACGAGCGTGTCCGCACCGATCTCGGCGTGCGGGCCCTCGACCTCGTGCGTCAGCGCCTTGCCGATGTCGTGCAGGAAGCCTGCCAGCTTGCAGTGCTGCACGTTTGCGCCAACCTCGGCCGCTATCAGCCCCGCCAGCAGCGAGACCTCGATGGAGTGCTTGAGCACGTTTTCGCCGTAGCTGGTGCGGTATTTCAGCCGCCCGGCCAGCTTCAGCAGTTCTGGGTGCAAGACCTTGATGTTGGTGTCAAAGAGGGCCTGCTGGCCCGCCTTGCGGATGGTCTCGTCCACCTCTTGCCGGGCCTTCTCCACCGACTCTTCGATGCGCGCCGGGTGGATGCGCCCGTCCTGTATCAGGCGTTCGACGGCGAGTTTCGCCACCTGACGCCGGATGGGGTCAAAGCACGAGATGGTCACCGCCTCCGGTACGTCGTCGATGATCAAGTCGACGCCCGTGGCGGCCTCTATTGCGCGTATGTTCCGTCCTTCGCGGCCGATGAGACGCCCTTTCATCTCATCGTTGGGCAGTGGGATCGTGGAGGTCGTTGACTCGGACACGACGTCCGAGGCGACCCTCTGGATGGCGCCCGCGACTACGTCGCGTGCGCGCTCCTCGGCGGTCTCCCTTGCCTGCGCTTCAGCGTCCTTGTAACGCCGGGCGAGCTCGAACTGGATCTCGTCCTGGGCGCGGTCCAGGAGTAGCTGCTTGGCCTCCATCAGGTTCAGGCCGGAGACTTTCTCCAGCCGCTCGAGTTCTTGCTTGCGCCAGGACGCGATCTCCTGGCGCTCTGCCTCGAGCTTTGCCTCTGCCTGACGGACTTCGGTCTCATGCTTGTTAAGCGTTTCTCCGCGCCGGTCAAGGCTTTCTTCCTTGGCCTCGGCACGGCTCTCAAGCCTCTGCAGCTCCTGTTTCTGTCGCCTCAGGTCACCTTCCGAGCCCGACCGTATCCGCAGCGCCTCTTCCTTTGCGTCGACCAGGATCTCCTTGCTCCTGGCCTCGGCCCTGCGGACCTGCTGTTCTGCGGCCTCGAGCGAGGCGGTCCTCGCTCTTGCCAGTAAGACGCCACGCAGGTAGAAACCGGCCACGCCGGTGACGACCCCTGCAATCACTGCCGCGAGGACGGCTACGAGGATGTTGTCCATCTGTTTCCTCCGTGTAGCCGTCTATTCGGTTGTATTCGAGGCGGCCCGTGCCCTGTCTGGCCCTCCGCCGCCATTAGCCGATTGTCAGACGCCTGTTCCGGGGTGTCAAGGAACAGCCTCCCGGCCTGCCGAGGGGGCGGGCCGGAGCGGCGATGGGCGGGCCAGGGCGGGCCGTGCCCCTACGTCCGCCTGTGGGCCGCCCCGCGCGATGTGACGCCCAGACGACAGTCGTCGCGGCATTCGCGCCAACAACACAGGCCCCGCTAGGTGGCGGGGCCTGTGTTCGGAAGTTCCGAGTAGCAGCAACGTGGAGCTAGTGTCCCGTCTCAGAAGTCCTGAGCCCATTCCTTCATTCCCTCTCCCCTTGCGGGAGAGGGTCAGGGTGAGGGGTCAATTAGGAGCTCCATATCGGAGACGGGACACTAGAAGGCATTCAGGGGACGCGCCTGACAGACGAACGTTTGCCCTTACCCTGAGCGCTCCCCCATCGAGGGGGAGGGGACGATGGGACATTAACGCACAGTCAGGGGACGCGCCTGACAGACGAACGTTTGCCCTCACCCTGAGCGCTCCTCCATCGAGGGGGAGGGGACGACGGGACACAATCAGGCAGTCAGGGGACGCGCCTGACAGACGAACGTTTGCCCTCACCCTGAGCGCTCCCCCATCGAAGGGGAGGGGACGATGGGATGATGGCCTAGCTGCGTCTGTTGGTCCCGCCCTCGGGCTTCTTGGCTGCGGCGCCGGCGGGCTTCGCTGCTCCAGCGGCGGGTCGCCCTGTGGCGGGTGCGGCTGCTCCGCCGGCTGGCCGGCCCCCGGCTGCCGGTGCGCCCGCGGCAGGTGCGCCTTCAGCGGCGGGTGCGCCCTCGGCAGCGACCTCACCCTCAGCGGGCGCGGCCACTTCGGCCACCTTGGTGACGCGCGGCGCCTGTATCCAGGCGACCTGGGCCGATATGTTGCCTGCCGGGGCCACGCCGGCCGGGTAGGCGAGGTCGGAGACCTTTATCGCAGAGTCGAAGTCGACCAGCTTGGTGCAGTCGACCACCAGCTCGCGGGGCACATCAAACGGCTTCGCGCTGACAAGCACCTCGTACATGCCTTGTGTGACAACGCCTGCGCCGCCACGGATGCCCGGCGCGATGGCGGCGTTCTCCATGCGGATGGGAACCTTGGCCTCAATGGGCTGCTCAGGGTCCACGCGCAGCAGGTCAACGTGGAGGATGTCGCCCGAGACGGGGTGGCGGGTGACCTCGCGCAGCAGGGAGATTGTCTCTGAGCCGCCTTCGACCTTCACGCGCACGGGCGCAGTGTACCCGGCGGTCCGGAGCATGGTGCGGACGTCGGCCAGCGACGCCTGCAAGCTCAGGGAAGTGATGTCCAGTCCGTAGACGTGGATCGGGATGACTTCTGTGCGCCGGAGCGCCTTGTTCTTCTTGCCAAAGGTCTGGCGCGCGCTGGCGGGGAGCAGTACTGCTTCCATTGTTTAGTCTCCGGGAGGACACGGGCCCGAAAGGTGCCCGCGGGGCTCTGAACAGCGCGGGGGTGGCGCCCTGGCCGACAGTCCGATGACCGGTGCTGCCGAACTCGCCAGGCAACAAACGGAAATCGTACCACATGGGTAGCGAGCTTCGAGATTGGCGCTACAGGAATTCCTGAGCCGGCGGGTCAGGAATCGCTCCCCCGGTGTTACACTCAGGCTGATCTCCGCGGTGATCTGCCGCGAGGCGCCGGTGGCCCCTCTCCCATGCTCGTCCCAATGAAAGTTGACTACGGCGTTCGGCTGCTTGTCTACCTGGCGCAGCAAGAGGAAGGCGCGTTCATCTCCACGAGCCAGATTGCCACTGCCCAGCACATCCCGGAGCCGTACCTGCTCCATATCTGCGCGGAGCTTCAGAAGGCAGGGATGATCCTTTCGCGCCGGGGCCCACAGGGCGGCCACCGGATGGCCCGCTCCCCGGACCAGATCACGGTGACCGATGTCGTCAACTCCCTCGACCGCTCGATGGCGCCGCTGGACTGTGTCGAGGAACCGCTGGAGTGCCGCCTCTCGGGCGCCTGTTCGCAGCGGGAACTGTGGACAGACGTCGAGAAGATGCTCCTGGAGAGGCTGGCGAACATCCGGGTGAGTGACCTCGCGCGCCGGCAAGCGGCCATGTCGCGCGGGCTGCCGCAGCCTGTGACGCTGGCCCTTAAGTAGGCCCGGGGGGGCCGAGCAGGGCAGGCCCTGCGCGTCTCAAGGGGCACCATGTCGGCCAAGATCCGCCAGTGTTTGGATCGCGTCGAGCGCGAGAGGTTATCCACGAAATTGGGCTGGCAGATGCGTTTTCACCCTCTCCCTGACCCTCCCCCGTTGACCGTGAGGGTATCCCTGGATGACCTCCGGTCAGTGCCTGGTAGTCATTGCAGGCGCGCCGTGTCGGGGCGCCGGCGCATCCAACCACTCACGGTCGGCTACCATTCCTAATGTCCAGTCTCCGATGTGGATCTCCTAATTGGCCCCTCACCCGCGCCCACCTCCGGTGGGCACCCGTCTCCCGAAGGGGGAGAGGGAATGAAGGATCTGGCTCAGGTCTTCGGAGTCAGGACACTACCATCACGACCCAGACACAGGCCCGATAGAGAGGGAACGATGACCACAGCGACACGCCCGCCCGTCCTTACGCCACAGCAGGTGCGGCGCTATAGCCGGCACATCATCATGCCGCAGGTCGGCAGCGTCGGGCAGCGCAAGCTGCTGGACGCCCGCGTGCTCATAATCGGCGCGGGCGGGCTTGGGTCGCCGGTCGCGCTCTACCTGGCCCTGGCAGGGGTGGGCACTCTCGGCATCGTCGACTTCGATGTCGTGGACATTACCAACCTCCAGCGGCAGATCATCCACAAAGACAGCGCGGTGGGCAAGCGCAAGGTGATCTCCGCAATGGAGACGCTCAAGGAGCACAACCCCGAGGTCAACATTGAGGTCCACGAGTACCCGCTGAACTCCGAGAACGCCATGGACGTGGTGCCGAAATATGATGTGATTGTTAACGGCGCGGACAACTTCGCTACACGCTACCTGGTCAACGACGCCGCCTACTTCGCGAAGAAGCCGCTGGTGGACGGGTCCATCCTGATCTTTGACGGGCAGGCGACGACGTACCTCCCCGGCAAGGGCTGCTACCGCTGCCTGTTCCCTGAGCCGCCACCCCCCGGCGAAGTGCCACGCTGCGCCGAGGCCGGTGTGATCGGCGCACTACCGGGCCTCGTCGGCTCGATACAGGCGCTGGAGACGATCAAGGTCC
>CAYWBD010000143.1:0-3252 GCA_964456315.1 uncultured Thermoflexus sp. | reverse complement strand
GACGACCTCGCCGCGGTGCTGGTTTGGCGGCATCACGAACCACAGCGCGTCGACGGACCTGCTGGCGATCAGGTCGTCCACGCTGCTGAACAGCTTCACGCCGCGCTGCGAATAGGCTGGCGCGGCCTTCTTGACCTTGGCCTCGTCGAGGTTGTCCGCCCAGGGGTCGGCGAGCGCGGTGAGGCGCACGACCTCCTCGCCCTGTAGCTGCGTCAGCACATTGACGTGGTTCAGCCCGCGCTGCCCCACGCCCACGACGCCGACTCTGAGTGCGGTTGGCAATTGGCTGGTCCTCCTTTGACACGACACCGGAGGGACACCGCGTCTGCGGCCGGGGCCGAAAAGAGATTCTTCGGCCCCAGGGGCTTCAGAATGACATGGGCGCGGCCTACCCCTCTGCCGGGACTCCCGCTCTGCAGGGCCGACCCCTTCGCTGCGAGCTACCCCTTGGTCGCCACCTCCACGCCGCGGCAGCGCAGCGCCGGGGCGCGCATCCCGCCGAAGACCCACTCGGCGCGGTTGGAGACAGCTTCGATCTGGCCCAGGACCTTGTAGACGTTCCCGGAGATCATGGTGTCCTTGACGCGGCCGGTGATCTTGCCGTCTTCGATGCGGTAGCCCAGCGACACGTTGGCACGGAACTCGCCGCCCAATTCGTTGCCCTGGCCCGCCCCCAGCAGCTCCTCGACCACCAGCCCGGCCTTGATGCCAGCGAACAATTCGCCGTACGGCGTGTCCCCCGGCGCAACGTCCACCAGCGAAGGCGCCGGCGAGGGCGGCGCAGCCAGGCTGCGGTGCGCGGAGCCGGTGGTCTTGCCGCCCGCCTTGCCGGCTGACTGAAGGTCGAACAGGGTCTCGCCGATGACGCCCTTGTCCACCAGCGCGATGCGGCGGCTGGGCACGCCCTCGTCGTCACACGGGCGGGCTCCGCTTGCGCCGGGGAGCGTCGGGTCGTCGTACACACTGAACCTGGAGTCCAGCATCTTCTGGCCCCGCTTGCCGATCAGCGGCGATGTGCCGTCGGCGACGTTCTTGCCGTTGAATCCCGCCAGCAGCGGGTCCATGAGCGCCGCCGCTACGCCGCGCGGCGTGAATATCACCGGCACGTCCCCGGAGGGCGCGGGCACGATCTCCCGGCAGTACTCAAGCTGTTGCAGGAGTGCGGTCAGGATGCCCTCGGTCCGGGCGCCGTCGAAGTACATCGAGGACGAGTGGCCCTCCCAGAGCATGAGCATGTCGGTGCCCCGGATGAGCTTGCCGCCCAGGTAGACGTGGTAGTTGGTCTGCGAATAGGTGTGCTCGGCCCCGGAGGAGTTCCAGACGTGCATGCGGCCCGACGACCTGCCGACGCGGCCCTCGCAGAGCATGTCCGGCCACTTGTCACGCAGCCGTTCGATGAGACACCGGCCCGTCTCGACCATGCTTGCCTGCGAGAGCGCCACGACGCGCGGGTCGTGGACGTCCACCTCCGGGTAGCTGGCCTTGCCGGGGAACGAGAACTTCGCCTCGGTCCCGAACTCAGCAAGGGCCCCAGCGCGGCTGACCAGCGACTTCTCATCACGCTGGTCCGTGGTGGAAGTGAAGCCGATCTTGCCGCCCCTGACTACCCGCAGCGCCACGCCGGAGGTCTCGCGGGCGGAGAGCTCCTTCAGCCGGTTGGCCTCGAACGTCACGGGCAGGCTTTCGCTCTCGACCCGGTAGACCTCGGCCTGGCCGTGGCTCTTGACGGCGGCCTTGAGCAGTTCTTCAGACATGCAGTGACTCCAACGCCGTGTTGCCACCTGGGCGCCGGCAGTTACGGCTCAGGTCCTGAAACAAGTGGACTCCCGTAACGACGGGACCCTTCAGGATGAAATGTTCTGGATGACCCCTAGTTCTCTTTTGAGCCTTCTGGTTTAGGCGCGCGCTCGACCATCTCCAGGTAGTTCCCGTCCGGGTCCCTGAAATAGAAGGCGTAGCGGCCCCAGGGATAGGGCACGTCGCGCAGCGTGGGCTCGCCGGCCACCCAGACCCCGTCAGCCTTCAGCTTGCGGTACCAGGCCCGCACGTCGTCCACCAGCATGCCGCAGTGCGCCGCGCCCACGTCGTTGCGGTCGTTGCGGTTAGGCCCTTGAAAACCCTTCGGTTCAATGTACTGGATCAGTTCAACCGAGTGGCCGCCGGGCACGCCGACCATAGCCAGGATCAGCCGGACCTTCGGGTAGCCGACGACGCCAGCCAGCCACTCGGTGGCGACCTCATTGGGCTCGCGCATCACCTGCATCCCCAGCGTCTTTGTGTACCAGTCAATGGACTTGTGGATGTCGCGCACTATGAACCCGGTGTGGTAGAACGCGTTTATCTTGATGGCCGGCCTCCGTTCGCGCCCGAAGCGTCGATGGCGCGCTATTCTATTGCGTCCTGCACGCGCCGTGCCTTTCCCGGTGTTGGCATCCGGCGTGGCCGGCAGACTATCGGAGCACCTGACTTGAACACCCGGAAATCCAGCGAACTCTACAAGCGCGCGCAGTCGCTAATCCCGGGCGGCGTGAACAGCCCGGCGCGGTCGTGGCGCAGCGTCGGCGGGCAGCCGCTGTTCTTCGCACGGGGCAGTGGCGCCAGGCTTTGGGACGTCGATGGCAACGAGTTCATTGACTACGTCGGCTCCTGGGGCCCGCTGATCCTCGGCCACGCGCACCCCTGGGTGCTGGAGGCGGTCCAGCTAGCGGCGTCGCGCGGCACCAGCTACGGCGCGCCCACCGAGTACGAGGTGACCCTGGCGGCGCTTGTGAACGAGTTCATGCCAGCAATCGAGATGGTGCGATTCGTCAACTCCGGGACCGAGGCCACGATGTCCGCCCTGCGCCTGGCCCGGACGCACACCGGCCGGGAGATGGTCCTGAAGTTCGACGGCGGCTACCACGGCCACGAGGACGCGCTGCTGGTGAAGGCCGGGTCCGGAGCGGCGGCGCATGGCATCCCGGACTCTGCGGGCGTGCACGCTGCGTATGCCGCCAGCACGCTTGTCGCTCCCTATAACGACCTGCCAGCGGTGCAGAGGCTGTTCGACCAGGACCCGGGGAAGATAGCGGCGGTGATCGTCGAGCCGGTCGCCGGCAACATGGGCGTCGTGCTGCCAGAGCCCGGCTTTCTCCAGGGCCTGCGCGACATCACCCAGCGGGACGGCGCAGCGCTGATATTCGATGAGGTCATGACCGGGTTCCGCGTCCACCCCGGCGGCGCACAGGCGATGTACAAGGTGACGCCGGACAT
>CAYWBD010000142.1:0-6281 GCA_964456315.1 uncultured Thermoflexus sp. | reverse complement strand
GATGGAAACGCTGCTTTCGCCTGAGATGCCGAGGTTGACAAGCCCAAGCGAGCGGCCGTTCCTGGTTTCCAGATAACGGTGGAAGCGCGAGACGTAGCCTTGGCGCTGGTCCGACACCCCGACGTTAGCGGCGAGCGAGTCGCCCAGTGCGAGGTAGATGTCCGGCCCGGGCCTGCTGCCCACCGTCCCAGGCGGTACCACGTCGCCGCCCGGCAGCGTGGGCCGCGGCCGCGACCCGAAGCCGCCTGCGGCCTGGAGGAGCGATGTCTTGGTGACTTGCGAGACGTCCTGGCCAGCGCCCTGGACGCCGATGATCGTGACCTTGCCGGATTCGAAGACAAGCTGCTGGACCAACGCCGCTCCGGCGCGGCTGAGCAGCTCGTTCAGGTCCAGCACTTTTTCAAGGAGCGAACTGATCTCCTCTTCCACGGCGCCTGGCAACGGCAGGGCGGTCAAGTTAACGCGCTTGACTTCAAGTTGGACGACGCCCCGTTGGAGCTGGACACTCACCGCGCCAGAGATGGGGAGGCCAACGCGCCCGTTGAGGCTGGCCGAGAGCGCGACCTCGTTTTCCGGTCTGATCTTGACCTCTACGTCGCGTATGTTGATCTCGGGACCGATCTCCCGCTGCAGGAGCGCGGTGATGTCGGCGTCGGTCAGCTCCAGGTAAAACCCGGACTTGCCCGATACGGCCTCGTCGATCCTGTCCTCCACTTCGGCCGCATGGGCCAGAGCTTCAGGGGACGGCGGCTGCGCCGGTGCTCGGAAGGCGCTGTCCAGGCCAGGTATGTCTACGCCGGCCACGACGGCTACGTAGAGCCCGAAGAGGACGATGATGATGATCAGCGGCAAGCCGATGATCAGGCACCATTTGAACCAGCACTTCATGTCGTTCGGGCCTCCCAAGAGCTGGTCCCGACCCGTGGACTGGAACCGAGCGGCGCAATTATCGGTGAAATCCGGGCCGGTCTGGAAATCGGCGCCGCAGCGAGGGCGTATCCAATTGACGTGCTGGCCGGGGCGCAGGTCGTGAACGACACACTGGGAGGTCAGGCCATTGTCGCCAGCGCGGGCACCCAATACGGACTTGCCCGCGCCTGTCGGCCGGGCGGGCACACCTTCTCTGCTCACCTCAGGGCCGGCGAGGTCATGGGTGAGTCGGGCGCGAAATGGCTCCCTACCGACTGAGGGCAGGTGAAGCCGGGAGTCTTGGCCGGTTTGCCTCCCGCGCCCACGCGGAAATCTGCCGTGGAGGTTGAGTCGTCGGCGCTACAGAAGATTGCGTCATCGTGTCCGACGTCAAGCGCGAAGCGACCGGGGTGCGGTGTCGCGAACAGGAAACGCGCACGGTGCTGCGACCGGGTAGGTATGTGCCAAAACGTGTGCCAAACGCGCCCGCGGAGCGCGAACTCGGGGTCGGCGCGATTTGCACAATTGGGTGCCTTCTGAGTTCACGTGGTGGGGCCCGGTGCTGCGGCATATAACGCCCTGCTACGATGAGTCAGCGACTCATAACCGCTTGGTCGCAGGTTCAATTCCCGCCGGGCCCACCATCTTGCTTGCACTGGACGTTCAGACACTAACGGAAAAAGGACCAAACGATGCTGACTGAATACGTCCGGGGCGCGATGCGCAAGGCGAAGTACGAGATCCTCGAGGATGACGGGACCTACTACGGCGAGATCCCCGGGTTTCAGGGCGTTTACGCTAACGCGGCTACCCTGGAAGAATGCCGCGAACAGTTACAGGAAGTCCTTGAAGGCTGGCTCCTGGTCAGCATCTCACGCAACCTTCCTGTGCCACAGGTCGACGGCATAGATTTGACCGTGCGGTCCGTGGCCTGATGCCGTCCATCGGCCCTGTCAGCCGGCCGGACTTGATCCGTTCCCTCAGGAAGGCTGGCTTCACGGGACCGTTTGCCGGTGGAAAACATTCATACATGCTCAAAGGAATAGTCAGACTTGCGGTCCCGAATCCACACCGTGCCGACATCGGTGTCGGCCTCTTACTGAAAGTCATCAAGCAGGCCGGCATGACTCCTGAGGAATGGGAACGGCTGTAGCCCGAATCCCAGATCAGGTCTCACCCAGGCCGTGCCTACTTCTTGTCCGCCGGTAGCCACGAACCGTACACGGACGGGGACCGGTCTTTGCGGACTGCGTGGATATAGGCCACACCGTACTGGACGCTGCGCAGCATGCGCCGTGCCTCGCGTTCAAGGTCTAAAGTCGCGTCCTCGCCATAGGCGGCGACGTAGTCAGCCCGTTCGGCCTCCAGCGAACCTGCCATCGCCTTGATTCGCTGCCATAGGTCCTTGATGCGCTGCACCTCGGCGTCCAGTTCCGCAGTCGGCAGCGCCTTTTGGTCCGCACGGTCAAATGCGAGTAACGCCTGGCAGGTCGAGCGTATTTCGGCGGGCGTGAACATCATGCAGGTCATCCAAAACCTTTCCCCTTCAACGGGGGAGGGTTAGGGCCAGGGTCAGTATCCAACTCTCGGGCCGGTCTTCTAAACGACTTCTCGCGCTGCCAGGTCTCGTGTAGGCGCGCCTCACTGGCCTGCCTCCACGGCCCGGATGAACGTGTCAAGTTGGGCGGCGACTTCGGGTGGCACCCGGGTTACCGAGTCCGGGGTCCACTTCCCGAGGTCATCGCCCATCAACTGTGCAAGCCTGTTCGGGGCGCGGAAGTTGTCCCGGGCCTGCTTGAGCACCGCCAGGCCCCGCGCCCGTCCTGCGCCAGGGTGCCCTCCGTACGCGTCCAAGACGCCCCGGAGGAAACTCTGGTATTGGGCGACTTCGACATTCTGGTGTTGTTGGGCGAGCCTCCTGAACAGGTTCAGGAAAATGTGCCCTTCTTCTGTCTTCAATGCGAAGAATTCTGTCGTGCTGTCGAGGTCGATGATCTTGGCAATTAAGTTCCCATCTGCGTCCCTGTAAATCTTGATGTTCTCGTCGTGGAGGTCCCTGCTGTACGCCGCGTCATCGCCCTTTTCGATAGTCCTGAGCAGCAGGTCGCCGTCCAGTTTGCCGATGGCTCTCGCCGCCTCCGGGGTGTTTCGCACGTCCCTCCACAGCTCACCCGGCACCCACTCCTCAAACGAGATTGCCTGAGGCCCAAGGCCCGGTTCAGTTGGAGCGTCTACGCCTTCGACCAGGGACTTGATCAGCGGCCTCTGGGTCAGCCCTTTCTTACTGTAGGGCTCGAGGTTCGAGAACTCCTTGATCGGTATCTCGCCTTTCTTCAATACCAACTCCAACGCCTTTTCCTTGCCACCTACCTTCAACTCGATCTTGTGCGCCGCCTTGAACCGCCCTTGGCCGATGTACCTGACGTTCATACCTTCAATTACCGCGAGGTCGGCAACTGGCAGCGCGATCCCCTTAAATTTCGCCTCGGTGCGGATCGCTTCAACCAATCCACCGAGGACCCGGGGCCCTGTGAGTTCGTTAAGAAAGAGCTTGGCCTCGGCCGACGTAGTCGGGCCGTGAACTTCCTTTATCGTCCTGGCGATGAAGTTGATCTCGGTCTTGGAAAGCAAAGGAGTGGTGGCGTCCTGGCGTCGCAAAGCCGAGAGTGAGCGGTCTGAGTCCAGCAGCCCGGCCAGTATCTCGTTGTTCCTGTACTGAGACCCAAAAACCGCCTTGACCAACGGTGCGTCGGCTCCCACGATCGTGCCCTCCGCGCTCGACGCCTTGATACTTTTTGGCTTGTCCGGAGTGAGCTCCCAGAGGAATGCCGCTCCCATGTCGTCCCACGCCTTGTAGGCCACAGCGTCCACTTCCGGACCCCCGCGGACCCGTGGCCCCGTCCTGTTCATCTGCCGCGTGCGTTGGAGGGTCGCCTCCCTCAGCCCGTCCGGCTGCTTGAAGTACGCCGTCATCTCGTCAAAGACTGCCCGGGCCCGCGGGTTGGTCGTGCCTAGCTCTTCGTACCCCAGCAGCTCCGCGGCCCTGAGTACGGCCACGCGCTTCGGAGGTGGCATCCCCGCGACAAGAGACTGCAGTCTCTGACGGGCAATCACTGTCGTAGCAAACTTGCCAGCGCGCGCCTTGAGGCGGGTCGCCTGCTCCACGAGCGACAGGCTGGCTGTGCGCACCCGCATCGGCAGCGCACTCGCGAGGAGCCGGTTCGGCGGGTTGAGCCTGACGGCCTCGGGCGTAAACCGGGCGAGCGCGGGCTTGACGTACTTCACGCTGTGCACCGTGCCTGCCGCCGTCATCACTGCCCCGACCGTGATCTGGCAGATCCCAGTCGCCGCCTCGGTCGACGACAGGTTCTCCCACTGCTGTGTCAGGTCGTACGCGCCGTAACCTGTGAGGACTGCGCCTGAGCCCGCCATCATGGGGAACGCGAGCGCAACGGAGCCTCCCCCGGTCGCAGGCGCCGCCAGGACCGCCACCCCCGTGATGGCTAACATGCTTAGCCCTTCCAGCGACAGCGCGCCCTGGACCAGGCCACCCACGCACAGCGCCGCGACCTCTATGACCTGCTCTGTCTGGGCTTTTGACGCAGCCAGAGCAGCCGCCCTGGAGTGGACCAAAATCAGCTTCTCGGCTGTGGTCATGCCACCTTCAGCCCAGGCCTTTTGGTCGATCGCCTTTACGCCCTTGTGCTGCTTTTCCAGCGCTTCGACCTCAGGGATAACCGTCTCCACGAGTCTGAGCGCCTCCATGAGCAGGTCCTGGTCGTTCTGTGCGACCTTTAAGAGCTCCTTGAACAGCGGGCCGTGGACCCCGATGCCGAAGAGCTTGTAGGCAGTTACGCGGGCAGGCGCGCCACTCTCAGCGTCTACGCACGGGATGCCGGCCTTGTAGTCGGCGCCTTTGATGCTCTTCTCGACTGCAGTCTGGACGGGGTTGGCGCCGCCCATTGTGCTCAGGCATTTGGTCATCATGCCGGTGAACACTTGGCGGGCTCTTAGGTCCATGAACAGCACGAGGTGAGAGTAGACGGTGCGTGCGTCCTGCTCATCTCGCAACAGGCGTGTCCGCAGGCGGGCATAGATGTCCAGGGCGTGGTCAGTGGGCAGGTAGTCCCCGATGTCCCACGGTTTGAGGCCCGTTTCGTCCTGCCTCGCCATTTCAAGGAAGATGGTCTCGTAACTCTCGTACTCGCCGGCTGCACGGCTCCTGAGGTAGGCGAGTGTGGGGTTGTACTTGAAACTCGGCTTCAACACCTTGGAGGCGAAATTTGCCTGAAAGCCGCTCCACCCCCGGTACACGGTGTCGAAGGTGGGCCAGTACCGCTTGGGGTCTCGTATGAAGTCGGTCAGGCAAGCCGCAGCCTCGGGGAGAACTTCCGGAAACTCCGCGGTCCTGTCAACAAACTGGATTACCGCCGAAACGGGCTTGCCCAGCCGGGCGCAGTGCAGGAGTGACCGCACAGCGGACAGGTCGCGGACGTAGAGCAGCTTCCGCGCAAACGTCGTCTGGAAGATAAGCTCTGCCATGCGCGGGTGCTGGGCGATGAACTTAAGGTTCGTCTCCAGGAACTCGGCCTCGAACTCCAGCCACTCGATCTCATGGGCCAGCACGGACTTTTGGCCGCCGGACTGCACCTTTGTGGGCACGCGGCCTGTGACCACGGTCGTGACGGTTGGCTTGTACTCATCAGCCCCGGTCCCGAAGATCGGGCCTGCGAACTGGAGCACCACCGCCGGGATTCCAGCGACCGCTGATGGGCAGACGACCGCGCCCGCCGCCGCGATGCCGTCAATGTTCACCACCCTGAAAGTCCGTGCGTCCCCGTTCCCGAAGAACAGCTCGTAATTGGACTTGCCGCTCTCGTCCACGTAAAGGGGCAGGCTGGCGCCGTAAGCGGCGCTGATCTCAGCCCGCAGCACGAGCTGCGCATCATCCCAGGAGGTGCAGTTGGGCACCTGGACCGGGTCTGTCTGCGCGCCAGCAAGGCAGGCCTCGGCGGCCGGGCCGTCGGCGGCAGGGACCGTCACCGTCTGCTGCGAGTTGGCCGGGGTTACGTACTGGCCTCCGCCAGCGCAGGTGATGATGTTGGGGACTGCCAGGTTGTTGGTAATGACCCAGCGGCCGTCCTGGAAATGCACCGCCTCGTAGGACAGGTCGCGGGAGTTGAACGCGGAGTCCGGGTCCGGGACCTCCAGACGCTCGTTCTCAACGGCGAGGATCAGGGTGACCGTGGTGGTCGCGTCGCCGACTTTGAGGTCCAGGTAGCCGCCGATGGCCCGCGCCTGGATGTGGCCGTTGGTGGCTGTCTCGTTCTGCTTCCTGAGGTCCACCTTGACCCGGTAGAACGTCTCGCCGG
>CAYWBD010000141.1:0-10696 GCA_964456315.1 uncultured Thermoflexus sp. | reverse complement strand
GTGGCGCTGGGGACGGCCGTCGTAATGTTGTGTTTATGACCCGGGTAACAGCGGGCACCCAGTCTGTGGTTATGCTGACACAGGTGGTCTCCGTCAGAGCCACCATCGCTTGCTTGTTACCTGAGCGACCGGTCAACTCATGATGATTCCGAGACTGACACCCCGACCTCTGTACGTCCGTTCAATAGCGGTCGCGCTCGTGCTGACGATCGCCGCAGCGGCGGCCGCGTGCGGGGGTGAGCCGGCGACACCGACGCCGGCCCCGTTGCCGACGCTCGCGGGGCCGGCGGCTCAGCCTACGGCCGCCGTGCGACCCACAACCGCGTCATCAGCACAGGCCACGGCTGCAACTTCGCCGACGCGATCAGTCCCTGTGGCGCAGCCGACGGCCACGCGCGCGCCGTCAGCGCCCTCGGCCCAGCCCACTCAGGCCGTCCCACGACTCGGGCCGGACGTCCCTCCGCCGGGCCCGCTGCGGCCCTTCGTGCTGCCCCGCTCAGGCGGCGGCACGCTCGCGCTGGCCGACTACACAGGTAAGCAGCCGGTGGTGGTCGTGTTCTACCGGGGGTTTTTCTGAGGCATCTGCCGTGCGCAGCTCGTCGAGCTGCAGAAGTTCTACGCAGACTTCCAGGCCGCGGGCGCTGAGGTCATCGTGCTCTCTACGGACACCCGTGAGGACGCTGATGCTGCGGTGGCGACCCTGAGCCTGAAGCTACCGGTGCTCTACGACTCCGACGCTGGCGTGGCAAAGTCCTGGGGCGTGTTCAACCTGCTGGGCGACGGCGTCGCAGCGCCTTCGCTGTTCGTCTTCGACGCCACAGGCGAACTGAGGGCGTTCCGCGTCGGCCGGAACGCTGGCGACCGCCCCGGCGCCCCGGAAGTCTTGGAGGTGGTGCGGTCGTTTGCCAGGCAGGGCGCCGCGGCCGCGACGGCAACGCCCGGTACGGCCAGTGCGGCGGCTGTTGCGAGCGCGACGCCGCCGACGGCAGCCCAGACTACCCTCCAGCCAGCCGGGCTGGCCCCGTTGCCCACTACACCAGCGCCGGCCGCCGTCTACACATCCACCCTTGAGCCTACCCCGGCGGTCGCACCGCCCGTCCTCGCCACGGCCACCCGAGTGCCTTTGCCGTCCGCCACGCCCCTTCCCACGCCCGCTGCTACGCCAGCGCCAACACGCGCGCCCGCTGTAACTGCGCAGCCGCTGACGTTCAGCGCCCCGCTCTCAGACTTCACGCTCCCCGACGCCAGCAAAGGCGGGCAAGTGCGCCTTGGCCAGTACCTGGGCAAGAAAAACGTCGTGCTCGTGTTCTACCGTGCGTACTGGTGATCGCACTGTCGGGCCCAGCTGGACGAGCTGAGCGAGCATTACAAGACGATCTCAGGCCTGGACACTGAAGTTGTCGCGGTGAGCGCGGACGACCTGGCGGACACGGCGACCCTCGTACGACAGTACGGCCTGCCGTTTCCAGTCCTGTACACAAGCGGCAACCCGGCCGTCCCGAGCGCCTACGGCGTGTACGCTTTGCATGAGCCCGGCACGGCGGCGCCGAGCGTGTGGCTGATCGATAAAGCGGGCAAGCTGCGCTGGAAGCAGCTGAGCACGCACATCTACGACCGCGCCAGCGCGAGCGAAGTAATCGCCGAGATTAGGAAGCTGTAGCCGCACAGGCGTCGGCCCGTTCGTGTTGAGCTTGCCAGCCCTGAGCCGGGTCGTAGGGTCGAAGCACGGACACGAGGCCGCGGCTCGCCAAAGGCGGGTCGCTGCTCGCCCCCGGCCACGCTCAGGCCTTTCGACAACCTCTGGACGAGTAGGGTTCGCGTGCCTGGAAAGATTCGGGTGACCGCTACAGCGCTCCTTCAAGGCTCTGCATGACCGCGCCGGCGGGGGGTTTCGGGTAAAAGTTGGTGGCCTTCGGCGGTAGCCGCCACCCACGGCTGACGATGGCGGTGAACTCTCGCAGCGGCACCGGGCGCATGATGAAGGCCAGCTGCGCACCCTGGGTGTCGACTGCCTCGACAGCGCGCTCCGGACGTGGGAAGAACATCAACGTCTCGTCCTCGCGCCGGGCGTCGAATGCCGCTCGCAGGATAAGCGAGTGCAACCGCGAGTACTCAGAGCCTTCCAGCTCGTTTGTGGCAGCCGGCGGCGCCTTCATGCGGGCGATGTGGAACTTTCCCGACTCGTAGCCGTACACGCCGAACGCCACTTCGTCAGCGGCGCGTTCCCCGAGCGCGTCCTGGAACCTCTGCGCCGCTGCGACGTACACACCGGCTGATGTGGTCTGGGCGCCGGTGTCGGGCGGGGCCCAGGGCGTCAGGTCGCACAACGCTCGCAGCGACTCCCGCACCGCGTTGACCTCGTCGAACGTCGCCTGGTGCACCGCCCGGTGGTAGCCGAGAGTCATCAGGCCCGGCTCGTCCACGCACACGAGCATGGTCATGCGGAAGTTGACCGACTCCCCGGGGTCAACCTCACGCTGCGACCTCACCCCGCTGCGGTAGCGCATGGCAGCCTCGTAGCGGTGGTGGCCGTCGGCGATGAAGAGCTGCGCGCCGGCCAGGGCGTTGGAGATCACCTCCTGTGTGCCGGGGTCCGTCAGCCGCCACATGCGCGTGGTGTGCATGTCCGGGGGCGCCGCGACGTCTGACGGCGGGCCGCCGGCGACGGCACGCAAGATGCCGGAGACGGTCGAGCGGATGTTGTCGCGGAAGATCACGAGCAGGGGGCTGTAGTTGGCGCGCGCCACGCCCATGAGGCGGACGCGGTCGTTGACCCACTCGGGCCGTGTGAGCTCGTGCGGCAGGACGACCCCGCGGTCATACTCCTCCATGCGCACAGCGGCGATCAGGCCGCGGCGCGTGTACTGCTGCCCGCGGAACTCAAAGAGGTCCTCGGTTACGTACATCGCGGGCTGTTCGTCCTGGACAAGGACGCCGGAGTCCATCCACTGGCGCTGCGTCTCTGCGGAGTTTGCGTACTGGTCGCCCTGCAGCCCGCGGCGCCCGAGTTCCAGCCGGACGACGTTGTAGGCCGACCGTTCGTACAGCTGCCGCTGGAGCTGCGGAGTGATCATGTCGAACGGGGGGCAGACGTTCAGGCCTAGCGCGCCGGCCTGGGACGGGCTGTACCTGATGCCGCGGAACGGCCTGACATCGGCCATGTCTAGGTGACAGTCCCACGACCCCCTCTACCGGCGGGAGAGGGTTGGGGTGAGGGAGAAGGCCCAAGGGCCATTGGGACGGTCACTGAGGTAGTCCTCGTACCGGCGGGCTCAGTGCGATGCAGAGGGGCGGGCAGGTGCGAACGTGCGGCGGGGCTGGCTTGCCTGTCCGCACGGTCAAGGCTAGGGAGTATATCGCCCGCCTGTGCGACGACACGCTAAGATGCGGCAATGACGGGCATCAAGATATCGGCGTCAATACTGGGGGCGGACTTCGCGCGGCTGGGCGACGAGGTCAGAGCCGCAGAGGCGGCGGGCTGCGATGAGGTCCACTTCGACGTGATGGACGGCCGCTTCGTGCCGAACATCTCCATCGGGGTACCTGTGCTCGAGGCGATACGGCCGTTGACGAGGCTGCCCATCGACGTCCACATGATGGTCGAGGAGCCGGGCCGCTTCGCAGGGGCGTTCGCGAAGGCCGGCGGGACGATGTTCACGGTGCACGTAGAGGCCTGTGCCGACGTCAGGGCGACGCTCGCCGTTGCGCGCAGCGCCGGTATGCAGGCCGGGGTCTCGATAAAGCCGGGGACGCCGCTGAGCGCGGTCGCGCAATTGTTGCCAGAAGCAGACCGCGTGCTCGTGATGAGCGTCGAGCCGGGGTTTGGCGGGCAGTCGTTTATGCCCGGGTCGCTAGCGAGGATGTCTGCCCTGCGCAAGCTGGTCAGGGACGGCGGCCTGAGTTGCGAGGTCGCGGTGGACGGGGGGATCAAAGTCACGAACGCTGCGGACGCCGTCCGGGCAGGGGCGGACACGCTCATCTTGGGGACCGGCCTGTTCAAGCACCCCGGTGGGATCCGAGCGGCGGTGGCGCTAGTTCGCGAGGGCGCGGCGGGCGTTTTGGCCCGGCCGTCGCGCAAATCGTGAGTGGAGGGACTGTGGTGTCGCTGCTCGATGAAATACTCGCCAACAACAGGCGGTTCGTGGCCGAGCGTGAGGGGTTGCTCACCCGTACGCCTGCTAGGAAAGTGGTGATCTTTACCTGCATGGACACGCGCCTTGTCGAGTTCCTCGAACCGGCCATGGGCGTGCGGCGGGGCGACGCGAAGGTCATCAAGAACGCAGGCACGACGGTGCTCGACCCGAACGGCGGGGTCATCAGGAGCCTGGTCGTCGCTATCCACGCGCTCGGGTGCGAAGAGGTGCTTGTGATCGGTCACCTGGACTGTGGGATGGCGCAGCTGGACGAAGATGAACTGAGAAAGCGGATGCTGTCGAGAGGCGTTACGCGTGAAGCCCTGGCAGCGCTCAAACCGGGGCTTGGCGAGTGGCTCGGCACGTTCCGTGATGTCCACGGCAATGTCAGGCGGGTCGTCGGCCTGCTGCGGCGGAACGCTCTGATCCCGGCAGATGTGCCAGTTCACGGGCTGATGTTTGACCCGAACAGCGGAGGGCTTGAACTGCTGCAGGACGGTTACGCGGCACTGTCCGGCCAACCCGGCAAGCATGACGCAGGGCACAGTTAGAATGCTCCGGCAGGTTCTCTAGAAGCGGAGTTTGCATAGCGGGCTGGATGGGGCCTGACTTTGGCCCAGGAGCAAGCCACAGTGAAAATCACCGGCATCAAGACGTCCATCATGCACGGCATCCGCAGGAACTGGCTCTTCGTCAAAGTGGAGACCGACGAGGGCGTACACGGCTGGGGCGAGGGCACGCTGGAAGGCCACGAGAAGGCCGTTGAGCAGGGCGTGTACCACCTGTTGCCGCTCATCGAGGGGCGTGACCCCACGCGCGTCGAGTTCCTCTGGCAGATCATGTACCGCCACAAGTTCTGGAAGCCCGGCGCGGTCATGGGCTCTGCCATTTCGGCCATCGACATCGCCCTGTGGGACATCACCGGCAAGGTCTACGGTCAGCCCATTTACAAGCTCCTCGGCGGCGCAGTGCGAGACCGGGTGCGCGCCTACACGCACGCAGAGGACCTGCGAGGCGGCAAGGCGCATGTGGACCAGGGCTTCACCGCCTTGAAGACGGGCGGGTGGATCACGGGCAAATCCAGTTTCCGGGAGAGGGACGTACCTGACGCGCTGCGCGAGAAGATCAAGTCCATGCGCAAGGGGCTGGGCCCTGAGGTGGACATCATGATCGACAACCACGGACGGTCGCGGCCCGCCCTCGCCATCAAACAGATGAAGGCGGTAGAAGAGTTCGGCCTGCTGTTCTTCGAGGAGCCTGTGCCGCCCGAAAACCTGGACGAGTTCGCTCTCGTCCGCAATGCCGGCCTTGCGATGGATATCGCTACCGGCGAGCGGATGTATTTCCGCTGGGGTTTCCGGGACCTGCTACACCGTCAGCTCGTAGACGTGGTGCAGCCTGACATCGTGCACTGCGGCGGCATCTCGGAAATCCGGCGCATCGCGGCGATGGCCGAGATCGAACACATCAAGCTGGCGCCACACAACCCGAATGGGCCCATTGCCTGCGCGGCGAGCGTGCACGCTTGCGCGGCCGCGCCGAACTTCCTGATCCTGGAGACGGCGCGTGACATGCCGTGGCACGACAAGGTGCAGAAGCCGCCGCTCAAGATCAAGGACGGCTACTTCGAGCTGCCCACCAAGCCCGGCCTGGGCGTAGAGCTGGACGAGAAGGTCATCGCCTCCCGGCCTTACCAGGACCTCACGAAGCGCGGGGGCGGCTCCTGGGACGCGGACGACGGCTCAGTCGCGGACGTGTGAAGGGAACAAAGATTACACAGAGTTCACAGATTCGCAAAAAGCGGGTGGGAGCTGGCCTATTTGCGAGGAAGTCGCCTTCGGTAATAGTGTGAATAAACCTGACAGCAAATCCAAACTGCGTAATCTGTGAAATCTGTGTTTCCCGTCTTCCAGGCCGTCCTGTTTGACCTGGACGACACGCTGCTCGACCGGCGGGCGGCGTACGACTACGCCTATCACCGGTTCTACGACGAGCAGCCTGCCATACACAAGGCGTGTTCCTGGGAAGAAGCGCGCACATTTTTCTGGTGGCTGTCGCCGAACAACGCCACGGATGCCCGTGCGGCGATAGTCGAGATCATGCGCCGCTGGCCCGGCGTCAATAGCGATCCTGAGACCCACCACCGGTATTACTTCGAGAGCCTGATTGACGGCCTGGGATTGCTGCCCGGCGTGCGCGAGTTCCTGGCGGGCCTGAGCGCGTCCAGGCTGCCGTGGGGCGTGGTCACAAACGGAGGGCCCTACCAGCTCCGGAAGGTCGAGAAGACGGGGCTGGCGACGCTCATCCCGTTCATGGTCGTGTCGCAGCTCTTCGGGGCCGAAAAGCCAGAGCCTGCCATCTACCACGAGGCGGTGCGGCTGCTGGGCCTGAACGGGACGACGCGTCCGGAGCCACAGCGCATCCCCCGTTTGGGACCTGAGAAGGTCGCCCTTCGAGAGCCTCAGGGCATCCCCTACGGCCAGATACTCTTCGTAGGCGACAACCCGCACACCGACATCGCCGGGGCGCACCGTGTGGGCATGAAGACCGCCTGGGTCAAAATGGGCCGGGAGTATGCGTCCGACGCCCCACGGCCGGATTACGTTATCGAGCGCGTCACGGAACTTAGGCCCGTCCTGGGGCTCCGCTGAACACCCCCTCTCCCGCCGGGAGAGGGTTGGGGTGAGGGGCACAGCCATCCAATTCGACGCTGTCCTGTTTGACCTGGACAACACCGTCGCGGACCGGGTTGCGGCAGTAAGGCGGCTAGCTGGGAAGCTTTACGACGCAGAGGCCGGGCTACGTGGCCGCCTTCCTCGGGACCGGGCGATCAAGCTATTCGAGGAAATCGACGGAGATGGCCTGGTATTTGACAAAGTCCAGCTGTTCCGGGACGTCTCGGAGGCGTGGGGCGGGCTGTCAAAGCCCCCTGAG
This sequence comes from uncultured Thermoflexus sp., assembly GCA_964456315.1. GTDB lineage: Bacteria > Chloroflexota > Dehalococcoidia > Lucifugimonadales > Lucifugimonadaceae > SHXW01. The sequence continues at coordinate 3,629 of CAYWBD010000141.1, read as the reverse complement.
GCGCTGGCCGCTTGGCTCCAGACCGCCTACCCGGAATCGTACGAGCCCGTGCCGGAGGTCCACTCGTTCCTCGCTGAACTGAGCGGTTCAGGCATTCCCTGGGGCATCATCACCAACGGTCCGGCCTTTCAGCGGACCAAGGTGCGCCAGCTCGGGCTCGACAAGATGACTGACTGCATTGTCATCTCCAGCGAGGCCGACGTTCGAAAACCGCACCCGGAGATATTCCGCATCGGGCTGGAAAATCTAGGCGTGGGCACGCCAGAGATGGCACTGTTTGCCGGTGACAGTCCGGAATCGGACATCGCCGGGGCAGGTTCTGCCGGAATGAAAACGGCTTGGGTGCGCCGCGGGAGAACATGGCCGCCTGAAATGAAAGCGCCCGACATCCAGATCGACCAGCTGTATGAATTGGGGCCGGTCTTGGGACTGCGCTGAATGCCCCCTCTCTCCAGCTGGAGAGGGTTGAGGTGAACGGTCCCGCTGCTCACACCACCTCGAGCGTGTCTTTGCCCTTCTTGGCGGTCTTCTTGCCCCCTGCGGCAGCCACGATGTCACGCAGCGCCGCGAAGTCGTGCTGGATGGCGCGCAGGAGCAGACCGGCATCAGAGCTGTGCAACACAAACCGTGCCCCTGCCTCGATGGCCTGCTTCGAGGCCTCGATGGTCTGCTGGTGGACCATCACGGGGACCCGCTTCGCAGCGGCCTTTGTGATGACCGTCTTCACAGTGCGCAGATAGCGGGGGTCGGTGACCTCGTCCGGGATGCCAAGCGACGTCGTCAGGTCGTTGGGCCCGATGAACAGGCCGTCGATGCCCGGCACGGCCAGGATGTCGTCCAGGCGCTTCACCGCCGGCTCGCTCTCGATGCCCACGATGAATATGTGGTCCTGGTGGCGCTTCGCAAGGTACTGCTTCGACTTTTCGCTCGGGAACACGCCGGTCGAGGCGGCGCGGCGCAGGTACTCGCCCTTTAGCGGGTGCCACTTGGCCGCGGCGGCGCAGGCGTGGACATCATCTAGCGACTCCATGTAAGGCACCAGCACGCCGTCCGCGCCGGTGTCCAGGGCCATTGCCACGTAGTGCGCCTCGGTGGAGGGGACCCGCACGATGGCGGTGATCTCGTGGCGCTGGGCCAGCATCACCCAGTTGGCGGTGTTCTCGCGGTCGCGGGCGGCGTGCTCGGCGTCGATCACGATATAGTCGAGCCCGCTGCCGGCGAGGACGTGGCCCCAGCGCAGGCCGCTGGCCGAGTAGACCATGAAGCCGAAGACGTGGCCGCCGGCTGCGAGTTTGGCTTTGAGTTCACGGGCTTTCATTGTCCGCCTTCTCCTCGGACAGGCTGTCCATGTCATTCTGAGCGGAGTTCGCCGGAGGCGAACGCAGCGAAGAATCTAGCTCCGGGAACCACGCGCCGTCGTTTGAGCTAGATTCTTCGCTGCGGGCTGCGCCCTTCGCTCAGAATGACATCAGCGGCCGTCCCTGCTAGTGAGCTGACTGTTCCAGGTAGCGGACCGCGGTCATGGCGATGCCTGCCACGGCCGCGGGCCAGGTCTCCGGCGCGATGTCGAATTTCTGGTGGTGCGACGGCCACTGCGTAGAAGGGTCGGTGTTCGCCGTACCCACCATGAAGAAGACGCCCGGCGCGCGTTTGAGCCAGTGCTGCATCGTATCCCCGGCCAGGCGGGGGTGGCGCATCTCGATCGTCTTGTCCGGGCCAAGCACCTCGTGCAGCGCGGCGCGCATGATGTCAACCTCTCGCTTGGTGCTCACCACAGGCGGCAGGGCGCGCAGGCGGTACTCCAGCTCGTAGCGTGCGCCAAAGGCCTCACACACCCCCTTGACCATGCGCTCGAAGCGTGCGGGCATCTCGTCCCGCAGCGTCTCGTCTGAGATGCGGAAAGTGCCCGTAAGCTCAACCCGCTCGGCGAGCAGGTTGCTGGCCCGGCCACCCGAGACCGTTGAGAAGTGCATGCTCACCGCCTCGCCGATGTCGAACTGCGAGGCGAGCGACTGCAGGCCCGTGATGATGTGCCCGGCGACAAGGAGAGCGTCAATCCCGCTGTGCGGCACCGCGGTGTGCGACTCTTTGCCGATGACCGCCAGCTTTACGGAGTCATTACCCGAGAAGCCGGCGCCGACGCGCAGCGCGATGGACCCGGCCGGCCAGTCCGGGTAGAAGTGGCCGCCGAAAACGGCTGACGGCACAGGGTCGTCGAAGGCGCCGTCGTTGAGCATGGCCTCTGCGCCCGAAACGTCGCCAGGCGGTGTCGCCTCCTCGGCGGGCTCGAAAAAGAACTTCACGTTGCCGGGCAGGCGGTCCCGCAGCCCGGCCAGGACGTGCGCCGCGCCCAGCAGCGCGGCCACGTGGCCGTCGTGACCGCAGAGGTGGGCCACTCCGGGGTTCTGCGAGGCGTACGGGCGGCCGCAAAGGTCGTCCATGGGCAGGGCGTCCATCTCAGCCCGGAACGCCACCGTTGGAGCGGCGCCCTTGTCAGGTCGTCGGCCCGTCCCCCTCAGGGTGCCGACAACACCCGTGTGCCCGACGCCGCGGCGCACCTCGAGGCGCAGGCCTTCCAGCTCCTTGGCGCACAGCTCCGCAGTCCGGGTTTCCTGGAAGCGCATCTCCGGGTGGGCATGGATGTCCTCACGGATGGCGCGCACGCGGCCCGCGACCGCAAGGGCTTGCGCCCTGACCTCTATTGCGAGCCCGTCCCCTGCTGACATGTGGCGACCTACCTAGTCGTGCCCGCCGGAGTGACAAATGCTTGAAAAGCAAACTGCGGGCAAACTGTATCGCTTTTGCAGTCGCGGGAGAATGGCAGGATGGGAGATTCACGGGCCGCACGACTGCGCCGGTGCTTCGCGGCCTCAGCGCTGCTGAGCGTGGCCGTCTTGGCGTCGGCCTGCGTGGCCCTTGGCCCGGCCCAGGACGGGGAGGGCGCCACAGTAACATCGGAAGCCACGGCCCGGACCCTTGAAGCACCGTCCGACGCCCCCAGGCCCCCGACGCCGCGCGTCATGGTCACGGCCAGGCCGTCGCCGACTGCGACGCCACGTGTGCTGACCAGCACCGCTGCCCCTGCGTCGGTGGCATCCCGCACGGCGACGGCCGCGCCCCGTGTCGCTGCTACCCCGCCGGTCGCCGGAACGCCGCGCCCTTCTGCCACGCCAACGACCAGACCGACCCGGACCCCTCCCACGCCGACTGGCGTGCGCACCCGAACGCCTACTGCCGCGCCCACAGCGTCGGCTATCGCGACACCGTTGCCGGCGACTGCCACGGATTCAGTACGGACGCCATCGCCCGCACCAGTCCCGTCGCCCTCCCTCGGCGCCACGGCCGCGCCCGTAGCCACAGCCACACCAACCCCAACTCGGACGGCGGTCCCGGCCCCCAGTCCAACACGCGCCCCCACCGCGACAGTGGCGCCTTCCAGCAGTCCGGGGCCTGTCTTGCCGGCAGTCCAGCCGGTTTCCGCCCTGCCTTCATTCACATACGTCGCTTTCCCTACGGCACCTGTACCGCCGCCGCCGCCTGTCCTCCCTGCGGTCCCTGCCTTCGTGCCGGCGGCCTCGCCCGGAGCACGGGTCAACCTGACAGCGGGCCGGCCGGGCGGTCAGCCGGCG
>CAYWBD010000140.1:0-2770 GCA_964456315.1 uncultured Thermoflexus sp. | reverse complement strand
CCGCCGAGCTCGATGTCGTGATTGGCGTAGCCGTAGACCATCGTGCAGGCCGTGCTGGGGTCCGTCGGCATTAGGATGTCGACCCGGACCTGGTGCGGGAATGACTCCATCAGCGTGAAGCCGCCCGGCCTGGCGCAGCCGTTGGGCAGGCCATATTGGATGTGCAAGACCCAGTTGCCGGGCTGCGCGCCAGATTCGATGAGGCTGACCTCGTGGATTGGCGCCGGTTCTGGCCTTGCGATGCCGCCCGTCGGCGGCCGCGTGGGCACCGGCACGCCCGGGTTGGGGGTGACGCCGTCGCCGGGTTGCGCGACGCCCGGCTCGTCTGACCCGCAGGCGACTGCGGCGGCGATGGCGCCTGCGGCTAGCGCGCCAGCGACCAGGAATTTCCAGTTCATCTGAGATCTCCTGATGTTCACTTGGGGCGACGCCTGAATGTCGCCAGTGACCATGTTGACGGAAACCGGCGCGGGTTTGTTCCAGGCGTAGGGGTGAATTGCATTCACCCCGGGGGACAGGCGATCCACCCCCCGTGTGCAAGACCGGGGGCCTATGCGATACGGCGCTACTGTCCCCGCAGGAGGCGACAGGTGTCGATTTGACCGGTCCGCGCGGCTGGACTACTCTGGGTATAGCAGGAAATCGTAAAGGCTATGAACGGGACTAGTACGCCTTGACACGGGATCAAGAGAGCCGGGCCCTGACCCAGGTCAGGTTGGTGTGAACCCGGTTCCACGGTCAGGGCGGAATGGACCCGGGAGCCGCAGGGCGAACGCGACCCCTCACCCGCGCCCACCTGTGGTGGGCACCCGTCTCCCGCAAGGGGCGAGGGGATGAGATGAGGAAGCAACTAGCCTCTGCCGGGAAGGGCGCCGTTATCTGGCCCAGGGCCTCCCCACTCATGCCACGCTCCTGAGCACCCTGAACTTGTCGAAGGGCTCTTGGAACGGGAAGTGACAGGGGGCGCCTGACAAGAGATGCGGACGGTTGGTCAGTTCCGACAGGTCCTGAAACAAGTTCAGGATGAAATGTCGAGATCGGGCCGCTGGACGCAACAAGGGTGGCACCGCGAGCAAACCTCGCCCGTGACCGGGGGCGAGGTTTTTTGTTTTCGCCTCGGTTTGAGTGGCGCACGGCAGACCAGGTGACCGGAATGGCGGATGTCCAGATCAACGAGGGCCCGGCCCAGACGAAGGGACCAAGGCAGACCGAGGTGGACCAAATGCCAGACGCAGCAACCGCCCAGCCAAAGCCGCTGTCCGCTGACAGGCCCGGCGCAAAGCGTCGCATCCTGACGGGCATCCGCCCTACCGGCGCGCTGCACGTCGGCCACTACGTCGGCGCTCTCGAGAACTGGCTGAAGCTCCAGGACCAGTACGAGTGCTACTTCCTTATCGCCGACTACCAGGCGCTGGGCGACCACTTCCACGACATCGACCTCATCAGGAAGTCGGTGCTGGACGTGACGCTCGACTGGCTGGCGGTCGGCCTGGATCCTGCGAAGTCGGCGTTCGTGATCCAGAGCTACGTGCCGGAACACGCAGAGCTGACCATGCTCCTGAGCTTCATCACGCCGCTTGGGATGCTGGAGCGCAACCCCACGCTCAAGGCGGAGCTGGACGCGCTGCCAGTGGAGCGGCGCACGGTGGGCTTCTGGGGCTACCCGATGAGCCAGGTGGCGGACATCCTGCTGCCCCGCGCGCACCTGGTTCCAGTGGGCGACGACCAGGCGCCGCACATCGAGATGACGCGTGAGGTGGTCCGGAAGTTCAACCGCATGTTCGCCGAGGTGTTCCCGGAGCCGGAGACGCTGATCGGCCGCGTGCCACGCCTGCTGGGCACCGACGGCCAGGGCAAGATGTCCAAGAGCCGCGGCAACGTGATCATGCTGTCGGACGACGAGAAGACCGTGAACGAGAAGGTCCGCAACATGTACACGGACCCGGCGCGCGTGCGGGCGGACATCCCGGGCAAGGTCGAGGGCAACCCCCTGTTCCAGTACCACGACGCGTTCAACCCGGACCACGCGCAGGTCGAAGAGTTCAAGGCGCGCTACCGCGCCGGGAAGGTGGGCGACGTCGAGGTCAAACGTGCGCTTGCGAAGGCGCTGAATGAGTTCCTTGGCCCGGTCCGGGAGCGCAGGGCGCATTTCCAGCAGCATATGGACCTGGTGGAGGACGCCCTGATGACGGGCACGAACCGTGCCCGCGTCGTGGCGGCGGAAACGATGGGGATGGTGCGTGACGCCATGCGCATCAGCAGCTACACGAAGAGCTGGCGATGAGCTTGTCATTCTGACCTCGGCGCAAGCCGGAGGAAGAATCTCTTTCACCCAGACCAGCGTCCGTGGCGCTTCAGTCACAAAAGCGATTCTTCGCTCCGTGCTCCGCACTCCGCTCAGAATGACATCGCTGCGCACGTCTGTCCCGCCCCGGTGCAGACGCCAAGTCCCCTGTCACACCAGCTTCCCATCGGAGCCAGCCATGTACGCACCAGACATCGAGACCTTCAGGAAACTCGCACAGCACGCCAACCTGGTCCCCGTGTGCCGGGAGATCAGCGCGGACCTTGAAACGCCGGTATCGGCGTACCTAAAAGTCGCCCGGCCGGGCCCCGGCAAGCCGGGCTACTCGTTCCTGCTGGAGTCTGTCGAGGGCGGCGAGAACCTGGCCCGCTACAGCTTCATCGGCATCGAGCCGTCGCACGTCATCCGCACCGGGCCCGGCGAAAAGGACGGTGAAACAGACCCCCTGGAGCTGCTGAGGCGGCG
>CAYWBD010000139.1:0-4683 GCA_964456315.1 uncultured Thermoflexus sp. | reverse complement strand
GCTGGCCCGTCATCCAGGCCGTGCGCACTGAGCGTCTGCCGGGCGCAAACCCCAAGATCACGCAGATCTTCCGGGCGCACCTGTCGTTCGCCGCCGCCGCCGTCCCTCCGGCGCGGACGGTGATCGTGAAAATACCGGCCGAGGATCCCGGCCACCGCAAGCACGAGTCCGCCAATCGCGTGTACGAGCGCGAGATCGGCGTGTATCGGCTCCTTGCTGCCCACCAGGGCGACTGGCTGCCCCGGCTCCTCGCTGCAGATCTCGACCAGGCTAGCGGCGAAGGAGCCATGCTCCTGGAAGACCTCGGCCCTCACGCGCCAGAGGTCGGCAGACTCCCGCCAGTCTCGGTCAAGCCCATCGTGGACTGCATAGCAGGCCTGCACGCCGTGCACTGGGAATCCAGGTCGCTCGCCGCCACGCCGTGGCTCCGTGGGCCTGAGCGACTCGACCTCTGGGGCGACCCGGCAGACCTGTATCCACCTGCCTGGGAGCGCCTGCGCACACATCGCGAGGTCGACGCGACCGTACGACGCATCGGCGACGCGCTAGCCACGCGCCTGCCCGTCGTCCTCGACGAGCTGGCGCTGCGACCCCGCACGCTCGTCCACGCTGACCTCCACCCCGGCAACCTCTTATGGCGCGCTACCCTAAGTCAGCCAACACCGGCCAACACGCCAGGCACTCGCTCCGGCCCCGGTCGGTCAATGCCAATCGGACCACTGGGCACGGTCTCCAAACGTGGACAACCCGTGAACATCGCTGGGCCGACCGCGGGCTCCGCCAGTGGCCAGCCTGTGATCGTCGACTGGCCGACCGCCGTCTCCCACACTGGCCAGCCCGTGATCATCGATTGGCAGGGCGCAGCCTTCGCCGGGGGCACAAGCGACCTCGCGAAGCTGCTGCTTCACACAGAGCCTGGCTACCTGCGAGAGCACGAGGCCGGACTGCTCGCCCGCTACCGCGTGCACATTGAGTCGTCCGGTATCTCGGGCTACCCGTTCGGCAAGTTCGAGCGTGACTACCGGCTGGCCCAGGCCGCCATCTTCGCCAACTACGCCATCATCGCTCCGCCCGCGCGTGCGTCCAAAGCCGCGGCAACGGACCTCTCTCTCGGCCGTTCATTCCAGACCGTGTCCGCGGCCATCAGCACCGTCTTCCCGCACGACTTCGCCTGGCCCTGACCGCCACGACCTCGCAAAGCAGATAACATTTGCCGGGCCGACGCCGCCGTTTTCGGCCGTCGGCCATACGCACGGGCCGACCACAGGGCCTGACCATTCCTGACACACCGAGGAGTCTTTGAAAATGCCAGAAAAGATCGGCTTCGTCGGGCTCGGCATCATGGGCCGGCCCATGGCCATCAACCTCATGAAGGCCGGGTACGAGGTCCACTGCTACGACCTCTTTCCCGATGCCGTCAAGCGCGTCGTTGACGCCGGCGGCAAGGCCGCGGCAAGCCCCGCGGAAGCTGGCCGTGCAGGCGACATCATCATTACGATGGTCCAGGACGGCCCTCAGGCGCTCCAGGCGATCACCGGCAAGGGCGGCGTCCTGGACGGCGCGGCGAAGGGCAAGCTCATCATCGACATGAGCTCGATCGCTCCGGGCGTCTCGCAGGAGCTCGGCAAGGCCTGCTCGGCAAAGGGCGTGAGCTTCCTCGATGCGCCCGTCTCAGGCGGCGAGATCGGGGCGGTCAACGCCGCGCTCGCCATAATGGTCGGCGGACACGCCGGCGACTTCGAGCGCGCCAAGCCCGTGTTCGAGAAGCTCGGCAAGTCGTCCGTGCTTTGTGGGGGCTACGGCGCGGGGCAGGTCGTCAAGCTCGCCAACCAGATCGTCGTCGGCCTGAACATCCTCGCCGTCGCCGAGGCGCTGACCCTCGCAATGAAGGCCGGCGTGAACCCCGAGACGGTCTTCGATGCCATCAAGGGCGGCCTGGCCGGCTCCACCGTAATGAACAACAAAGCCCCGATGATGTTCAACCGCAACTTCCAGCCCGGGTTCCGCATCGAGCTCCACTACAAGGACATCAACAACGCCATGCAGGCGGCGCGTGAGATGCAGGTGCCGTTGCAGGCCACTGCGAATTTGCAGCAGATACTCACGTCGCTCGTGCTCGCCGGCGATGGCAAGCTTGACCACTCCGGCATCCTGAGGTTCGTAGAACGTCAGGCCGGCATCGAAGTAAAGAAGAAGTAACGCCCGCCTGGATCCGCTCGCCCTGAGCATCTCGAAGGGCCCAGCATCGTCCCCTCCCCACTTGCGGGAGAGGGTCTCCGTGAGGGAGAAGACCCGTCCGCTCGCCATGTGCGACGAAGAAGAGCCGTTTAGGCACGGCGTGCCGTGCCCGGTCCTGACGCGGGCCACCATCCCCCGCTCGCCCTGAGCCTGTCGAAGGGCCGAGCGAGTCGTAGGCGCGCGGACGCGCTGACGGTTCGCAGCTCCCCCTACCCCCGCGCGCCGCCCTCGCCACCCTCCCCGATCTTCTTCTCGACATCCTTCAAGAACGCCTCGATCTCCGGCGACAGCTTCGTGCCCTCGGCCGCCTCCTGCGCCCGCTGCGAGTCGTACTCCTTCTCAAAAGCCGTCACCATCTCCTGCAGCTGCGGGTTTGCGGCCATCGCCGGCGACACCTGCGCATACTGCCGGGCGCCCATCTCGAACTCCGGCACGTCCCCGGTCAGCCCGTAGAGCGCCTTCAGCGCGCTCAGCAGCCGGGCCGCGCCGGCGTAGTCGTCGTCCAGCTTCAGGTACATCGGCAGGTGCACGATAAGGCTCAGCGTCTCCAGGCCCAGCTCGGTCCGCACGCGCTCGGACAGCTGGCTCGTGATGCTCGTCGGCCCCTGGTAGGAGCTCCGGCTCAGCCTCACGCCGCCAAAATCAGGCGGCGGCTCCCAGCCACGGGCCGAACCGGTCACGAGCAGCGGCCTTGAGTGCGGGACAGAGTCGTACATCCCCCCGACCAGCACGTACCTGCGGACCCCGAACGCCTTCAGCACCTCTACGACAGAGTCGTTGAAGTCCTCTGCGTTCGAGTGCGGCTCAAGCATGTGCAGCAGCAGAAAATCGGGCCCCTTTTCCCGGCGCACGACCATCACGTCAGTGTTGGGCACCGACACCTGGCGCTCGCCCTGCACCAGGCGGATCTCCGGGCGGTAGCGAGTGAAATCGTAGAAGCGCCCCGGCCGTTCTAGCCGCCCAGCCATCACCGTGGCGTGGAGCAGTCCGAGCCGGCCCAGCACGATGGCGCCGACGTTGCCCACGTTGACCCAGGGCCGCAGCATGACGACGCAGTGCGGCGCGTTCAGCGCCTTGTCAGGCACGTTTATTTGGAAATGTCCGGCTTTCATGGTGCTCTCACCGTGGCCCTAATCTTCGCAGCCGAGTCAAGTCCCGTCATTGGCGCCAACGCACAGGCCGCGGCCGTGGCGGGTGCTAGAATCCGCCCGCTCTCTCGAGCCCGTCTTGACTGTGCGGGCCGACCGGCGCCCGGTGTTCACCAGCACGTTTCGCTCTACGACAGGGATACGCCAATGCCCCTCAAGCTAGTCTTCTACCCGCCCCAGCGTGACAACACGCGCCAGTGGGCCAAGCGCCTGTCAGACTCCGTCGCCGACATCACGGTGGTCGCCCCGGAGACCGAGGCCGAGGCGAAAAAAGAGCTACGCGACGCCGACGCCGCGTTCGGGACCCTGCCAAAAGACGCCCTCGCTGCCGCCGGAAAACTCCGCTGGCTGCAGGCCCCGGCCGCTGCGCCGCCCGCAGGCTACTACTACCCAGAGCTGATCAAGCACCCGGTCGCGGTCACCAACTTCCGGGAAATCTACAACGACCACATCGCCAACCACATCATGGCGTACGTCCTGGCGTTCGCACGCGGCTTCCAGTTCTACATCCCCCAGCAGCTCAAGCGCGAGTGGAAGCCAGCCGAACACGATGGCGGCATGGTGCACCTCGCCGAGGCCACGGCGTTGATAGTAGGGGTCGGCGGCATCGGCAGCGAGGCCGCCCGCCTGTGCGCCGCGTTCGGGATGAACGGCGTCGGCGTCGACGCCCGGCGCACCGACAAGCCCGAGGGCGTAGCAGAACTGCACCGGCCGGACCAGCTCGACCGGCTGCTGCCCCGCGCAGACTTCGTCATCCTCACCATCCCGCACACGCCGCAGACCGAGGGCCTGTTCAACGCCGCCCGCTTCAAGCTTATGAAGCGCGGCGCGTTCTTCATCAACATCGGGCGCGGCATGACCACGAAGCTGGACGCCCTCAACGACGCGCTCCGCAGCGGCCACCTGGGCGGCGCCGGCCTGGACGTGTACGAGGTCGAGCCTCTTCCCCGCGACCACCCGCTCTGGACCGCGCCCAACGTCCTGCTGACCCCGCACACGGCCGGGTACGGGCCCTACCTGGAGGAGCGCCGCTACGAGGTCATCCTCGACAATGCCCGCCGCTTCGCCAAAGGCCAGCCCCTCCGCAACCTCGTCGACAAGGCCAACTGGTTCTAAAGGACATCCGGAAATCCCCTCCCCCTCGATCGGGCAGGGCTAGGGAGAGGGTGAGAGCCTTCCTGCCGGTCCGTGTTCTTGAATAACTCCTACGGGAGATCCGGCACCGTCAACACCCTCATCCGGCAGAAGACCTCAGTCCTCATCAACACCATCATCCAGCAGAAGACAGCCGTCCCCG
>CAYWBD010000138.1:0-2109 GCA_964456315.1 uncultured Thermoflexus sp. | reverse complement strand
CTTCGGGGACGCCGCCGCGTGGGCCCTCCGGAAGGCCGATGGCCGTCCCAAAGCGCGGGTACCCAGAAGCAGCGCGTCCACATCCTCGGCAACCAGACGGTGATGACTCCTGGGAGCACGTGGCGGACTGGTATGACGCGCTGGCGTCCGAGCGTGGCACGGAGTTCCACCAGCAGGTCATCGTCCCCGGACTGCTGCGGCTCCTTGACCTGCGGCGCGGCGAGAAGGTGTGCGACCTCGCATGCGGCCAGGGCGCGGTGACGCAGGCGCTGGCAGCGAAGGGCGCGCTGCTCACTGGCGTGGACCTCTCGCCGCGGCTGATCGAGCTGGCGAAGCGCCGGGCGCAGGAGGCCGGGCCTCGACGCCCGGGACGCGCCGTGCGAGGGACGCCGCGCGGCGCCCGCACTCAATCTCAGGGCATCCGTTACATCGTGTCGGACGCGCGCAACGTGGGTGCGCTTGAGTCCGGGTCGTTCGATGCCGTGACGTGCGTGCTCGCGGCTATGAACATGGACCCGGTCGAGCCGCTCTTCGCCGAGATGGCGCGCCTGCTGGGCCCGGCATCCCCTCTCCCCTCGCGGGAGAGGGTTAGGGTGAGGGGTGATTCCCTTCGGCCAGAGGGTGAGGGAGAAGGCGACCCCCCCCCACGGCGCGCTGAGGTTCCGTGGGCACTACGACGGTCTCTGATCGGCGCCGCGGCCACGGCCTGCGCGGTCATCGTCGTGCTGCACCCGGCCTTCCGCGTCCCGCGCCAGAGCCGCTGGAAGTGGGACGAGGGGCGGAAGCTCCTAACCAGGGAGATTGACCGCTACCTCGGCCCGCTTGCCGTGCCCATAGACATGCAGCCGTTCAACCGGCCCGGTGAGGCTTCGACCACCACGTACCACCGCCCGGTCAGCGCCTACGTGAACGGCTTGGCCCGCGCCGGACTGCTGGTGGACGCGCTTGAGGAGTGGCCGTCGCACCGCGTCAGCCAGCCCGGGGCAAGGGCGAAGGCCGAGAACCGCGCCCGCGATGAGTTCCCGCTGTTCCTGGCGATACGGGCGGTGAAGGTGCCCGCGTTGGCTCCCGCGGCCGGGCCGAGGCCTGAGCGGGTGGACGTCTGACCGGGCAGACGCCTGACGAGTCGGGCGGCGCTCCCGGACGCTACTGCCTGCGGCGCGGGCTCAGGCAGGGGGGCCGCGCTTGACATCGGGGCCGCGCTGCGATGTCATTCTGAGGCGCGTAGCGCCGAAGAATCTAGCTCAGAATGACAGCGTCCACGGTCCCCAAGACCATCCAGGCAGAAAGCAGGACACACATCATGCCGCTCAAAGTAGGGTTCACACAGGCCAGCTACGCACCGGTCAAGCCGTTCGAGGACCTCGGCATGCAGGTGGCAAAAGGCGCCTGCAAGACCATAGACGAGGTCATCGCGCTCTTGAAGGACTGCGACGGCGCGGTTATTTCGACACTCCCGCTCACCGACCGCAAGGTCCTTGAGGCCTGCCCGAAGCTCAAGGTAGTCAGCCGCATGGGCGTCGGCGTGGACTCCATTGACCTGAAAGCGGCGACGGAGCTGGGCATCGTCGTCTGCAACACGCCCGGCGTGAACACCACCGAGGTCGCTGACCACGCCATGGCGATGCTGCTGGCCATCAACCGCCGCCTGCTCGAATCGCACGAGTTCACGAAGTCCGGGAAGTGGGGCGAGGACGCCGCCAGGCTCCGGGAGTTCCAGAACACGTCGCAGCGCATCGCAGGCAGCACGGTGGGGATCATCGGGCTGGGCAACATTGGCCGGGCGTTTGCCACCCGCATCAAGGGCTTCGGGCCGGAGCGCATCATCGCCTGCGACCCGTACGTCCCCCAGACCAGCGCAGACCTCTACGGCGTGAAGCTCGTGGACCTGGACACGCTGTTGCGGCAGTCGGACATCATCACCGTGCACGCGCCGGCCACGAAGGCCACGCGCCACCTCATCAACAAGGATTCGCTGGCGAAGATGAAGAAGACGGCGCTGCTCATCAACTGCGCCCGCGGGCCGATCGTGGACGAGGTGGCGCTGCACGCCGCGCTGCGCGACGGGGTGATCCGGGCGGCGGCACTGGACGTGTTCGAGACCGAGCC
>CAYWBD010000137.1:0-8865 GCA_964456315.1 uncultured Thermoflexus sp. | reverse complement strand
GCGATCATGCGGCTGGTCGACCTAGTGCGGTCTGTGCCGTTCTTGCTGATCGCACTGGTGTTTGTGGTCGTGTTTGGCCAGAGCTTCACTCTGTTGCTGATACTGCTGTCGGTGACGGCATGGACCGGCTACGCACGGCAGGTGCGGGCGGAGGCGCTGCAACTCCGGGAGCGCGACTACGTGATGGCGGCCAAAATTGCGGATGCTTCGACAGCGCGCATCCTTTACCGCCACATCCTGCCGGGTGTTTTATCGACGATCACGGTGATCTCGACGCTGCAGGTGGGCGGGCTGATCCTGGCTGAGGCCAGCCTGAGCTTCCTCGGCGCCGGGGTGCCGCCGCCCACGCCGGCCTGGGGGAGCATGGTCGCGGAGGGCCGCAACTACCTGCAGACGGCTTGGTGGACAGCCACGTTCCCGGGCACGGCGATATTGCTCACGGTCCTGGCGTTCAATTTCCTGGGCGACTGGCTGCGCGACCGGTTTGACCCACGCCTGCGGCAGCTTTGAGATCTCCGCACCGTCCGGTATTGCCAGCAGTTCGCCGTTCAGGACGGCGCAGAGGCCTGCGCGCCCAATAGCGCCAACTAACCGGAGGTGGCGAAAAGCCCGTTCCGGCGGTGACGCTGCCGCCATGAGTTGCCGAGACTCAACCCGTGTATCGCTGATCCGAACCGCTACTCACGTCACCGTGAGCCAATCCCCGCGGGCCACGCCATAATCACGGGCCGCGCGCTGGTACCATCACCCTCGCCGTTTCGGCAAGCCGGCGCCAGGCATCAGCGGGTTCGCTCTGGCTGAGGAGTGTGGCATGAAGATCACAGACGTGCGGGTATTCACAGTCGAGGGCCACGCCAAGGGACCGCTGGCGCTCTGGCAGGGACTCCGGCCCGGCGCGCAGCCACAAAAGCCTTCGCCGCACCGGGAGACGTTCATCGAGCTCCGCACAGATGACGGCGCCACCGGGATCCAGAACGTGTACTACGGCGTCGAACGAGACGTCAAAGAGGCAGGCTCGCTGCTCATCGGCGAGGACCCGCTCCGGACTGAGGCGATCTGGGAGAAGCTCTACGCGGTGGTCGACCTGCGCCAGCACATGACGGTGCTTGCCAACCTTGACCTGGCGGTGTGGGACCTCGCAGGCAACATCAGGAACGCGACGGTATGCGAGCTTCTCGGCGGCCCCGTGCGAGAGCGCGTGAGGGCGTACGCAGGCATGCTCGGGTTTTCGACCGACCCGGCGGCCGTTGCTGCCGCCTCGGTCGAGTACGTCAGCAAGGGCTTCACCGCCGTCAAGTGGTACCTGCCTTACAACGGCTCCTACGGCCGGGAAGGCGCGCTCCGTAACGTGGCCATTGTCAGGGCAGTTCGTGACGCGGTGGGCCCGGACGTAGACATCATGCTCGACTGGGTGCTGTCAAACCCGAGGGCAAACTCCGTCCTCTGGGCCATCGACCTTGCACGCAGGCTGGAGGAGTTCAAGCCCACCTGGATCGAGGAGCCGTTCAACTTCGACGACCTGGACTCGCACCGGAGGCTTGCTGAGGCGACAAGCATCCCCATCGCCTTCGGAGAGCATTTTTACAACCGCTGGCAAATACGGCAGGCGATCGAATCAGGGAAGCCGACTGTCCTCCAGCCTGACCCGATGTGGGCGGGTGGGGTGTCCGAGATGCGGAAGATCATCACGCTCTGCTCGACTTACGGGGTGATCGTGGTGCCGCACGGCAACGAGTCCTGCCGGAACGCCTTGAACATCCTGTTCGCACAGCCCGAACGCACCTGCCCGCTAGGGGAGTGGGGCGTGAAGATCAACCAGAGCAGCCAGCACTTCTACACGGACTTCTACCAGCCCATCGACGGCTACTTCCCTGTCCCGACTGGTCCGGGCTTTGGCTGCACAATTGACCCGCAGAAGGTCCTCCGGCGGCAGGACCTGTAACTTCGCTGCGAACTCAGCAGGGGGCTGATGGGATAGCGGCGATGGCCAGGAAACATCACTTCCCAGCTAAGCCTATTCACAGATATGACGGAGAGATCGCACATGCCAGGCAGTTCACGGGGTCCCCGCGGCGCCGGCCGACCGCTCAGTCCGATCATGCTGGTCGCCCCGCCCTGCGAGATCCTGTTCGACGCCTCGTTCTGGGATGAACTGAAAGACAGCGGCTGCGAGGAGGTTGCCCTCTGGCGCGTCAGCGTGCTCGAACGGCCGGGCCAGAAGCCCACGGCATACCCGATGGTCCCCGAAGAGCACCAGCGCGTCCTCGCGGCGGTTGGCGGCAAGCCCATCGAGGCAACGCCGGTCCCGCCGTTCGACCCTCTGCCTGAGCTTTACAAAGGGCTTCCGTGGCAGGCGCCGGGCGTGCCGTCCCACTTGAAAACGGAAGCCGCCCGCCTCAAAGACGCGTTGTCTACCGGCGTGGGCAAAGGGTTCAAGCTCTACTTCGCCGACGACAAGTCCAACTTCATCGGACTGCCGTCGGCGCGGCTCAACCTGAACGCGGGACACCTCTGCGACCCCCAGCTGCCGCTCTTCACGGCGGCCAGGGCCGTCGACACACTGCGCTGGTTCCCGGGCTTCACCGGGCTGATCACTGACGGTCAGAACTACCGGTGGGAGATCAAGCCAGGCCATCCGGACGACATCTTTGCTGAGCCCCTGGACTTCCCGAACACCCGGAACTTCTGTGACGCCAACGGGCTGTCAATTCGGCGAGTGCTGGACGGGCGCGACCGCTTCCAGGAGCGCCTGCACACCCTCACGCCCGCGCCCGTGCGGGACTTCGCCGCCAACCGGCAAGGCGCCTTCGGGTTCGCGGAGTGGTGGGCCGAAGCGCCGGACATGCTTGAATGGGCCTTGTTCAAGCTCCTCTCGGTCGAAGACACGATCGCCCGGACATTCCGCGCTGTGAAAGCGAAGGCGCCTGGCCTCCAGGTCGGCGTGTCGGCCCGCATGAGCGCGATCGCAACGATCTCTGGTCACAACGCGCGCCACGTGCAGCAGTGGGCCGATTTCCAGCTCCCGAAGGAGTACTGGTGGCACGGGGGCGTGGCGGGGATGCGCGGCACCGCGTCGGCGTGGGTTGAAACGTTGATGGACTGGAACCGCGGGCTGTCCGAAGATGAGGCCTCGTCGTGGTTTGCGGCTGCGTTCGACTATCGCGTCACGAGCGGCTACCCAGTAAGCAAGTACGCCACGGAGGCGCCGGACGAGTTCTTCGACGTGACTGTGCGCGACCAGACGCGCAAGATGATCGCCGGGTGCGGCGGGCCAGAACGGTTCGTGCCCTGGGTCAGCCAGGAACATGGGGGCAAGTGGGTCTCGCCTAGCGAGATGCGCCGCCTGCTGCAAGTCATGTCCGAAGAAGGGGCGACACGCTACTGCTTTAGCATGTTCAATCGCGTAAATCCTCAGGTCCGCGAAGTGATCCGGGAGTTCGCCCTGGCATGAGCCGACATGCGCCCGGCGTGCTGAAGTTGGATTGACTCTGACGACCGGGCCCGAATAAAGTCCCCCCGGTGCTGCCACTCCTTGGACCGTGAGGTAACACATGCCACTGACTGGCCCTGGCCGCGCCGGCGGCTGCACAGTCAACATCACGCCGGAGAAGCCCCTGAAGGGCTACTACGGTACGGAGTTCAATCGCGGCGATGAGGACAGCGACGTCCTCGCACAGGCCGCCGTGTTCACCGACGGCGCGGGCGTTGCGGCAATCGTCAGCGTGGACGTGACGGCGATAGACCACGGCTTTGTCCTTGGCATCCGTGCGGAGTGCCAGCGCAAGACGGGCATCCCTGCGAAGAACATCTTCATCGGCGCCACTCACGCGCACTCGGCGCCCCACGCCGCGCCGATGTTCCTCGATGGGTCCCACCCTGACCCCGTGTACATGGACTTCCTGCGCGCCCGCATCGTCGGGGCGGTCGTCACGGCCCATCGGGATATGCGTCCCGCCACGATCAAGGGGGGTGCAGGCAAGACGAAGGGTGTCGTCTTCAACCGCCGTCTCCTGAGGCCCGACGGCTCGGCCTTCCTCGTCATCGCGCCACTGCGACCGGGCGACCCCATGTACGACCCTGCGTCGCCTGCCGCCGGCCCAGTAGACGAGGACGTGCCTTACCTGCTTTTCGAGGACGAGCACGCCAGGCCGGTCGCCTGCGTCTTCAGCTTCGCCTGCCACGACCACGCCGCGGGTACCAAGTACCACCACCGCGACCTCGGCGGCCGCACTGGCGACGCCTTAAAGCGCAGGCTGGGCACGGACTTTCCTGCGCCTTTCCTGGCGGGCGCGTGCGGGGACGTGATGTGGCTAGACCCAAAAGCGGGCACGAAGGGCGGGCCGGAGCTCGCCACTCAGATTGGCACAAAAGTGGCCGATGCCGTTTTGAAGGACGCCGCCGACCGGCCGCGCCTGCCCATCGGGCGCATACGCGTGGCCTCTGAGGTGATTGACATCCCGGACCGCAGCCCTGCGGAGTCGCAGTACTGCGATGACCTCTGCCGGGGTGACTCACCGGAAGAGCGCGAGTTCGAGCGCAAACGGTATGCGCCTGAGCGCATCGCCGTCGCGGAGCGCGGCCAGACAAGCTGCGCCGTCGAGATAGGCGCAATCTCAGTGGGAGACTTCGCCATCTCATCGAACCCGGCGGAGCTATTTGTCGAGTACGGGCTTGAGATCAGAAAGAAGTCGCCGTTCCCGGTAACGCTCGTCTCGGAACTGACAAACGGCTACTGCGGCTACGTGCCGACCGAGCAGGCGCACCGCCAGCGGGGCTACGAAACGCACCGCACCGTGTTCACAAGCCGCCTGGCGCTCAACGCAGGCCGCACCATCACCGACAGGTCCCTGGCGATGCTGCGCGAGTGCCGCGGCTAGCTGGCTCGTCGCCGAAGTCCTGAGCCAAATCCTTCTTTCCCTCTCCCCTTGCGGGCGAGGGTCACGGTGAGGGGTCGATTAGGAGCTCCACATCGGAGACAGGACACTAGCTGGCCGGCCTCGTCCTGGCCTCTGCGTCACCACCGGGCCCGGCTACTTCTTGATCTTCCTGTAGGCGTCCATCGCGTCGACCAGCTTCGCAATGTCGCTGTCGTCATTGAAGAAGTGGGTCGACACCCGCACGGCCTGCGCGCCCTGCTTCAGGGCCATCTGCGACACGACGTAGATACCGCGCGTTATTGCAAACTCCGCAAAGCCCTTCGAGTCCGGAACGACTACGCTCGTGATCCCGGACATGCGCCCCGGCTCCGAGACCGATATCACGGAATGGCCGTGCTCCTGGAGCGCCGCCCGCAGGTTGGTCGCAAGAGTGATGACGCGCTTTTCGACCGCCGGCATGCCGCCGAACTCCGACATGAGGTCAACGACCTGCTCAAGTCCAATCAGGGACACCACGGACGGCGCGCCTTCAAGGCCCCGGGCGTCCGGGCGCACCGCGACCAGGTCTGGCTTGAGTTGGAACGGCTCGTCGTTTGCGAAGCCGTGCTCGAACATGCCGCCGATCACCCCGAGCCAGCCGTCCGGCCCGGCTGCATCTGCGTTGTAGAAGTGGACGCGCTCCGGCTTTATCTTGTCGAAAACACTGCGGTTCAGGTAGCCGATGCCGAGGCCCTCCGGCGAACAGAACCACTTGTACGCGCCCGCGGCCATGGTCGTCACATGCCCGCCGGAAAGGTCGATGTCCAGGTGCCCCATGCCCTGTATGGCGTCGAGGATCAGGTAGAGCCCGTGCGACGAAGCCAGCCTCTCCAGCGCGGGCAGGTCCTCCCGGTACCCGTTGTAGGTGTTCACGAGGCACATCCCGATGGCGCGCGTTGCTGGGGTGACCGCCTTCTCCAGGTCCTCGACGCGTATGTGGCCGCCCCGGTGCGGGACGACTGTGACCTTCACGCCCTTGCGGACCAGTAGAGACCAGATGGTGTAGTTGGCCGGGTGGTCGAGCCCGCCCACGAGGATCTCGTCTCCGGGGTTCAGCAACGCGTTGGCGATGGTGAACTGGGCGTCTGTCGTGCTCTTCGGGAACCAGACCTCCTCCGGCAATACGCCAAGCAGGCGGGCGACCTTGTGCCGAATGAGCGTGACCCGCTCGAGGATCACGTCCTGCCGGCCGTTGGGGTAGGGTCGCTCGCTCTTGCCTGCGATGAACTCTTGCATGGCGCGGGCGGAACGGGCTGGGAACGGGCCGTGGTAGGCGGAGTCGAGGTAGACGGCGTTCTTCGTAACCGGCCACTCCGCCCTTATCTGCTGAGCGGTAAGGGTCATGTCAGACAGCCTCCAGAGTAGCGCGCCGCGCCGCAGTACACGGGGGCACGGCCTCGCCGCAGTACACGGGGGCACGGCCTCGCCGCGGCACACGGGAGCACGGCCTCGCCGCAACACACGTCTGCGCACGAGCCAGGGTCTCAGGGTCCGAATGGGCCAATCGCCATTCCGCGCCCACCGGGATGGTACACCGCGCAATCTGCCCGCCGCTTGGCGATAGACGTTCCCAACTCCAGCAGGCCAGCCATGCCGGCCTCCACCGACATTACATTCAGCGAGGCAGAGCTACCCCGCTACCTGCGTGACCTGGGCGGGCTGCGCAGCCTCGGAGCCGTCAGCGAGCGACCGGCGGTCCTGATGTCCGGCCGTCAAGGAGAACGTCCGGGGTGACACCGAGACGACGTTCTTCTACCCACTGTCGCCTGCGCGAAGAAAGGTGCCCGTTTGGCCGGACACCTTTCTAAATCTGGGTTCCCTTGGTGGAGCTGAGGGGACTCGAACCCCTTACCTCTTCAATGCCATTGAAGCGCTCTCCCAGCTGAGCTACAGCCCCAATACTGGCACCGCCCGGCGCCGGCCACCCCCGGTCGTCCTGGAGTTATGACGCCCCTTCGCACGGGAACGCCCCCTCGGACCGAGAGCAACTTGCACAGCCGTCGCGATGTCCAGATCAGGAAATCCTAGCACAGCCCGACAATCGGGCCGATGCATTTGCCGTCGCCGTTTCCGGGTCTGCGCGCTGCGGGTTGGCTGTCTGGCGCCAGGCAGAAACACCTGTGCGAGCGGGTCGTGTTTCCGTTGCTGGGATGTTCGACCGACGGCTGGTCCGATACACGTTCTCGACCACCGGTGGGATGTCCAGCGACCGTGGCGGCAACTGCCTCGACAGAAGGTCTCCGTCGGCCAGGCCGAGAGCGATGCCCGACTGCCTTTGGTCTTGTGGTTCTTGTGCTCTTCTCCCCAAGATCAGGCACCCGTCTCAGTATTCCCTCTCCCAGCAGGAGAGGGCGCGGGCGAGGTAGAAGCATCAGCCGTTATTGAGACAGCTCTTTGGGATGCCTAATGGACGCGTCCCGAGGTCGCCATGAGCAGGCAACCTCTTACCAACCCTGGACAACACCGCATCCGCCAGCCCCATGCCCGACATTGGACACGGCTGCCGGCGGGACAACTTCCCCGGCCGGTGCGTCGCCCGTCTCCCGCAGGGCGAGCGACGCCTCGTCCTCCCCTCCCCGTCTCGCCGGCAGCCGGTGCACAGCGACCCCCTCGCCCAGATTGTTCGCGCGCCGAGGCCGGTCTTTCTGGCTTTTTCTCGCGCCTCTCGCCGGGCGGAAAGCGCGTCGTAGGTCCCTCAGACTCGGTGCTGGTGTCTGACACGCCGGCATCCTGGGCAAGGTTGTCGCGCCTGACGGGCAGGCCACAAGCCATTGCCACACATCGCGGTACCCACAGGTGCGCTACCCTTGCCCACGTCGAGCGGGCATCCCGGAACTGCCGGGAAGGCACGCACCGACCGCCAGCGGAGATCCTATCCAGATGCCAGTCACCAAGAAGAAAGTGCTCATCACAGGCGGGGCCGGTCTCGTCGGGAGCGTGCTCTGCGAACGGCTCAAGGCACGCTACGACATCACGTCCCTGGACTTGAAAGAGGCGCCAGGCGTCCGTTCGTTCGTCGGGAACCTGGCCGACATGGCCTCGATGGCGCCAGCGTTCAGAGGGCAGGACGCCGTCGTTCACCTGGCGGCCGACCGCAGGGCGGACGGGCCGTGGGAGTCGAACCTGCCGAACAACTTTGTCGGCACCTATAACGTGTTCGAGTTGGCGCGGCAAAACGGCCTGAGGCGAGTCGTCTTTGCCAGCTCGCAGCACGCCACCGGCGGCTACTACCTCGACGAGCCCTACAAGGCCATTACCGAGGGCCGGTTCAAAGACGTCCCGAAGGGCTACCAGCCCGTCGACGAGACCTGCCCGATACGTCCGGACGGCTACTACGGCGTGGCGAAGGCGTTCGGCGAGGCCCTCGGCAGCTACTACTGGGACTACCACAAGCTGCGGTCACTGCACCTTCGGATCGGGTGGGTGATCTCGACTGATGACCCCACGTTCTCGCCCTGGGGGCTCAGCCTGTGGCTGTCGCACCGTGACGTGGCCCAGATCACCCGCCTGTGCATCGACGCACCGGACGGGCTCCCGTACGGGGTGTTCTACGCCACGTCGGACAACAAGTACAAAATCTGGTCCATCGAGCGGGCGAAAAAGGTCCTGGGCTACCGGCCCGAGGACGGCGCAGGCGACAACCTCAAGCCCGGCCCCATCCCCGAGCGCGACAGGTAATACGCAACGTGTCCCTCATGGGCAAGGTGGCGTTCCTTTTCGGCGCATTGAACAGTATCTGAGGCGCAGTTGCCGGGCGGTAGGCCGGAGACAGGGCGGACCGCGCGATTTCAAAGAGCCGCGCGTTGAGGTGGCGGGAGCGCGAATGCGGGCCCGGTCGTGCGCTGCAGCGCGAGACTGTTCCCCGGTGGACATCCGCATGCGCGGAGCCACTGCCAGCCGCGGGGGTTTTCGGCATTTTCGGCGGGCCTTTCAGCATCGTGACCCGTCG
>CAYWBD010000136.1:0-19164 GCA_964456315.1 uncultured Thermoflexus sp. | reverse complement strand
GTCTGAGATTGACCCCACGCTGGCGTCTGTGACAGTCCAGGCAAACGGGCCTGTGATGGGCGGGACGCTCCCGTCGCCGCTGACCGTCGCTGTGACGAGGACCTGCTGGAACGGTCGTGCTTGCAGCGTGGGCGGCCACAGAAGAAGGGATGAGGCGCCGGTCGCGTATTCGGCGGCGGGCGGCTGCACGACGGGCTTGGAAGGGGCGCTGGCGCCAGGCCTCGTCCGCACAGTCAGCCTGACTTCTGCATCCAAGTCAGCGCGAAATGTCACGTCCTGGCCCGCCGCACTGGAGGCGGGCAGGGAAGCATCCTGCAACACCTGCCCGTCGGGGAGCCGCACAGTGACCTGGACTGGGACCGGGCCAACGCCCAGCTGTTTCTGGACCGTTAGCGAGTAAGAAACACCGCCATCGGAAGTGCCCGACACCACCGTGCTCGGCAGCTGGTAGATAAACCCGAGATCGCGGCTCTCGCCAGGCGCCAGGGCAATCATCCCGGCAAACACGCGGCGTTCCAGCTCGTCGAACACTGCGAGGCTGTCCGCCAGGTCGTCGGGCCCGGGCCCCGCATAAAGGGCGCCGGGCGGCACCGGCATGGGCGACGCATTCAGCAGCTGGGTCCGGCCGGGCGTGTAGACGCGGAGGTAGTCCCAGTAGCAGCTGTGGGTGAGGTCCTCATACTCGCGAGGCGCCCCCTCGACCGTCTGCACAGCGCACGGGTCCGGTATCAGGGACTTGCTCTGGTTGGCATAGACAATGTCGAGCCGTGCCCGTGGCCGGTCTCCAGCGCTCAGGTCGATGCGGTACTCAAGCCGCCGTGCGATGTTGCGGTCCACCTTGCTGAACCCGACGTTGCTGTCTGCGACCAGCAGGTAGTCGCCCGTCGAGGATGACATGCCACCATCCAGGCCAAGCTGCTCGACGATCCCCTGCAACGTCTCGTCAAGGAAATAGACGCCCATATGACGCCTTGTGATCTCGTCCCGGACTGCGCCGAGGAACTGTGGCGCAGCCGCGTTGAAGTCCTGCTGAGCGGAGAGGAGAGAGCCCAGGAGCGTGTCCATGAACTCGCGGCCCGCCCGGTCGGTGCCCGATTCCAGCAGCCTGATAAACGCCCCGCCGTCTGCCCGTGTGCCGTCCGGCAGCAGGACGCCTCCCACCGTCGTGGCAAGGTGGGAAGCTGCGTGCTGGTCTAGCGCTACGACGCCATCAATCCTCTCGCCTGAGCCGATCTCGAAAAGGTCCGCCATCACCCGCGCGGTCTGAGGGAAGTCCGGGAACCATGCGGCGTCGCGGAAAAGCCAGGCGCCCCCGTACATGCCGAGCACCACCCCGTTTGGGGGCGTGGGCCGCCGGGACGGGTCGCCGTCGTCCACCCGCAGCGTGTCCCAGTACTCCGGACGCCCGATCCGGCCTTCAGAAACCCGCACCAGCCATGCACCGGGTATGAACCCGCCACCGGCACGCAGTTCGTCCGAGTTCATGGCCACCAGGAGGTAGTTCTGGGGGGCATCGAACCCCAGGTATTGCCTCCAGCCTGACGCTGCGGCCCCGGCAGCGCCCAACACGTGGGCCGCCTCAGGTAAGTCGTCGGCCACGGCCATTAGCCGCCTCCCGAACGGTCGTTCCAATACTTCGGCAGGGAGGCCGGAGATACGATTGCCCAGGTCCCTTAGTTGAGCCGCGGCCGCGGTCAGGGTCGCTCCGGTCTCACTCAGAGGCGCCAGGGCCTGCGGCCGCAGCGCATAGTCCGGAGCGCCTGCTCCCGGCTCGAACAGCGCCTCCTCAGTTAGCGAGGCGCGCAGAAGTCCCAGCGCGTCGATGACGGTGGCTGCGATCGCGCCGAGGTCCTCGGCCAGCGGAAGGACCTGTCTCGCTTCTCGCACCCTGATGCCTGCGCCGGGCGCCCACTCGACGGTCCGCCCGAGTGCGAGCGCCGGTCCCGCGGTCCGCCGCAGGAGCCTGAGCTCGTTGTTGAACGTGTTCACCGACGCGCTGGCCGCCTCGATCTCACCGAACGAGCCGTCTCTGACCGCGCTAACCTGCGCTTGCAACGCGCTCGCAGCGGCAACAGTCTTGTCGACGCGCACGCGCAGCTCCGCCCGCAGCCACAGCCCGTAGCCAAGCCCGGCGAGCCCCGCCACAAGGAGGGCCGAGCCGACAACGCCCAAAGTCCATATCCGGGCCCTACTCATCGGTCACCGGCCGCGCCCCTTGCGCACGTCTGACAAGACGCGGCTGAGGACCTCTTCGTACCCCACCGCCCGGGCGTCCCAGCCGGAGTGCTGTTCGACATACCTCCGCCCCGAAGCGCCCAGGCGCGCACACAGGCCGGGGTCCGACTGTAGCCTGGCCAGCGCCGCGGCCAGGGCAACAGGGTCGCCGGGGCGCACACAGATCCCGCCGCCAGCCCGGTCGAGCAAATTCGAAGCTTCGCCTTCCACGTTGCACACCACCGGCTTGCCGGCGGCCATGTATTCGAGCATCTTGGTCGGCACCACAGTCCTGAAGAGCGGATCATCCTTCAACAGCACCAGGCAGGCGTCCGACGCGGCGAGCGTGTCCGGTATGGCCTCTATCGGCCGCGTTGGCAGCAGCCTCACGTCCAGGCCAGGGGAGCGTGCCACAAGCCCCTGCAAGCGGGCCCGTTCCGCGCCATCACCTACCAGTAGGAACGTAAACCCGGCCGCCTTGTCTCTTAACTGCTGGGCTGCTTCGATGACTATCTCGAGCCCGTGCGCCGACCCCATCGTCCCTACGTACGCAGCGACAAACTTGCCGTTCACGCCCAGACCGGCGCGTGCCCCGACAGGCGGGGGGCCTGGCCGGAACATCTCCAGGTCGACAGCCGCGGGCACCACGTCGACTCGCCCCACCGGCACGCCATAGCCTTCGACGATGCGGTCCTTGATCGACTGAGTTACCGCGACCACGCGGTCCGCAGAGCGGTACATCAGCCTGGCGAAGGCGCCCAGCGCCCGCACCCCCGCAGAGCCGGTCTGCCCGAGGCCTGCGGCCACCACTGATTCGGGCCACAGGTCCCGCACTTCCAGGACGAAAGCCCTCCGGGGCAGCCTGGTCCGCCACCACGCAGCGGCAGGCGCCAGTATCTGCGGGCTGGTGCCGATCACGACGTCGAACGGCCGCAGGAACGCTGACCGCATTGATGCCGACGCGGCAAACGTCGAGAAGGCCAGCAGCCTGTCGGCCGTCCCACGGTTGGGCCGGGGCACGTGCGATGTCCGGATGACCCGCACGCCGTCGATTCGTTCAGAAGCGGTCAACCTCCAGAAACGGCCCCGATAGCCCGGGAAGACCCGACCCGCCGGGTGGTTCGGGAACGCGGTCAGCACCGTGACGTCGTGGCCGCGCCGCGCCCAGCGACGGGCAAGCTCAAGCACGCGGACCGAGGGCGCGCCCATTTCGGGCGCGAACTGCTGGGATATGTAGAGGAGTCGCAACAGGCAAGGTTCAGGGGAGATGTCTGATCATGATAGGGCGGAACCGGGCCGGCTTCCCGAAGAGTTGAAGACCGCGGCGCAGGGCGCGCCGATTGGTCGCAGGAGTCCGCAGGGCGGCATCGTCCAGCCCGGTCATCCGGTGCCAGTACGCCCCCAGAAATGGGGTTCGCCTGCACCGGGCTCGCGCCTGGCGGCAGTAGGTTTCCCCGCACGAGGCATCTGGGGGAAGGGCCGCGACCGGAATTGGCGCGGTGTTAGGACGCTTATTGGCGACGAAGGCTCTCAGGAGACACGCACGCCGCGCCGCGCCGACGCGGCCAGCGGTCGCGCTGACGGTGGTTGCCAGCCGTTGGGCCGACCACGGGCTGGAGGCAGCCTGGCTGACGGCGGCCGTCCTCGTGCCGCTGCTGGTGCTGTCTGAGTCATCGTTCATTACGTTCACTGACCTGCCGAAGGTTGCGGCCCTGCGCATCCTTGCCAGCCTGGCGGCCGCGCTGCTGCTCTTCCAACTCGCGATGTGGCTGTTCAGGCCGCAAGACAGAGTCGCAGTCGAAAGGCCGCCCGCATCTGGCAACCGCGTGAAGGCGTGGCTCCGTGCCGACCCGGCGCGCCTGCTGATCGTTGCCGGCGTGGCGTTGGGTTGCGTGGTGGCAGTCTCGACGGCGCTGTCCATTAGCGTGCCGGTGAGCTTCTGGGGCAAGGAGCCCGGGCGTGATGGCTACGGCCTGTACACGACGGCCGCCTACCTCGCGCTGTTCATTGCCATCGCGCTGCGTCTGAAGTCTCCTGCCCAGGTATGGCGTCTCTGGGGCGCGATCGCGCTGGCAGGGTTTGGCGCAGCGCTGATCGGGATCGCTCAACAATGGGGCCTCGCCCCATTTGGAGTGGCCGGGACTGCCGGAAACAGGGTCACCGGCCCGTCCGGCAACCCGATCTTCCTCGGCGCTCTGTTCGCCGGTACCGCCCCTATAGCCGCCGCTGGCGCCCTTGCATTCGTGATGCGATACAGCTGGCGTCCATGGCTCGGCGTTGCGCTGTTCATGGGGACCTACCTGTTCCTGCTCGCCCAGGCGTTCACCATTTCCAGGGGCCCGTGGGCGGGCATGGCGGCCGGCGGGCTGGTGTTCCTGGCGCTGGTGTGGCTAACCGCGGGCAGGCGCGCCGCGCTGCTGTTCGCGCTGGCGGCCGTGGCAGCGTTGATCGCAGTGGCCACGACCGTGTGGGTCTCGAAACCAGCGGCAACCGGTCTCACGTCCCCAGGGAATGCGGCCCAGGACCTGGCCGTCGGAGGACTAGAGTCAGGCTTACAACCCCAGGTAGACGTAACTTCGTTGGTCGCCTCACGGTTCGGGTCAGGCCAGCTGGCAGAGTCGGCAGAACTGAGGCTTGAGAACTGGCGAGGCGCCGTCGAGTTATCGCTGGCGCGTCCGCCAGTCCCGCTATCCTCCGACAAGCCGTGGGCCGTCGGCGCGCTATTTGGCTACGGACCCGACACGTACCGGTACGTGTATCCCCTGTCCGAGCCATCGCCGGAAAACATCCGGTCCTCGCTCACTGACGCCGCTCATAACGAGTACCTGAACCGGCTGGTCGAGACTGGGCTGGCTGGGCTCCTCGCATACCTGGCGCTGGGGGCCGTCATAGCCGGTGTCGGCGTCTGGGTTGTGGTACGGGCGCGCCGGACTGCCGCTGCGCCCGCGGCCGCGCTAGCGGTCGGGGTGCTCGCGGCGCTGGCTGGCCGTGCAGTAGAGCAGGGCTCTGGCGTGCCACAGGTGAGCGACACCCTGGTACTTTGGATCGGCGCCGGGCTGCTCGCGAGCCTGCCGGTCGCATACGGTCTTGCCAGGCACCAGTCCCGGCCCGCCGCGACAGAGGAGCCGCGGGACCGACCACGGTGGATACAAGCCGCGCGCATTCTTGGCGCAGGCGGCGCGGTCGCCATTGCGGCAGGCGTGGTCGTCCTGGGTACGTCCAGGAACGTGGACTACCTCCGCGCCAACGCCCTCGCCGCAGAAGGTCTGGCGCTGTCAAAGACCGACCCCGCCCGGGCGCTAGAGCGCTTCGAGCGCGCCGCTGCGATGGCGCCCGACGTACAGCTCTACGAGGCGCTGCTGGCTGCGCACTGGCGCGCCGTTGCCGCAGCGCTCAAGGACCCGGCGGAACGGGGCGGCCCCCTTGCGTTGGCCTACCAGCATGACCTGAAAGCGCTGGACATCAACCTGCTGGACCGTGACTCGAACTTCACCGCAGCCTACGGGGCCTGGCTCCTGGCGAACGGCTACGAGCCCGAGCGGGCCCTGGATACCATCGAGCTTTACGAACGGCTCGACAAGCTGGCGCCGTCGCACCCTCTGGTCCGGCCCCGGCTGGAGAAGCTTTACCAGCAAGTCCAGGTGGTCCCGGTCTCGCCGTAGCGCCGCCGGACTGTATCCTCCGCTCGGTACCATTCCCATCCACAAAGGGCGCGAGTCCAGGCCCATCGCCACGACCGGGGGCGTCTGCTTTGAAAGTCCTCCACGTCGTCGGGGCAAGGCCCAACTTCATGAAGGCCGCGCCTGTCATAGGCGCGCTCGCCGGCCGGCCGAGCGTCTCGCAGTGCATCGTGCACACCGGTCAGCACTACGACGACAACATGTCGGACATCTTCTTCAGGCAGCTTGGCATGCCCGACCCCGACGTGAACCTGGGCGTCGGCGCGGGGAGCCATGCCAGGCAGACCGGGGAGGTCATGACGCGGTTGGAGCCCGTGCTCGCCGAACGGCGGCCCGACTGGGTGGTCGTCTACGGTGACGTCAATTCCACGCTGGCGGCAGCACTGGTGTGCTCAAAGTCCGACATCCCCGTCGCCCACGTCGAGTCCGGCCTCAGGTCATTTGACCGCACGATGCCCGAGGAGATCAACCGCATACTCACAGACCAGGTCTGCGACCTGCTGTTCACTCACTCCGAGGAGGCTGCGCAGAACCTGGCGCGGGAGGGCATAGGGGCAGAGCGGGTCGTGTTCGCCGGCAACACGATGATCGACACCTTGGTGCGGCTGCTCGGCGTCGCAAAGACGCCACAGGACGCCGGCGCGCTTGTCGGCGGCGACGAGAAGTTTGCCCTGGTGACACTGCACCGGCCAGCGCTTGTTGATGACCCGGACCGTCTGAAGGCCGTATTCGGGGCTCTGAACGAAGTCTCCAGGGGACTGCGCGTGGTTTTCCCAATGCACCCGCGCACCCAGGCCAGGGTGGCCGCGTTGAATGAAGGGAAGCCAACCGCGGGCATCACAATTGTTGCGCCGCTCGGCTACCTGGAGTTCCTGGCGCTGGAGTCGCGCGCCACGGTCGTGATCACCGACTCCGGGGGCGTGCAGGAGGAGACCACGTTCCTGGGCGTGCCGTGCCTCACGGTCAGGGAAAACACCGAGCGGCCGGTGACGGTCCGCCTCGGCACCAACACGCTGGTCGGCTACGACATGACGCTGCTGTTGGAGAAAGTCCGTGACATCGCGGCCGGGCGTTACAAGAATGGTGCCCGCCCGCCGCTCTGGGACGGCAAGGCCGCAGGGCGGATTGCAGATGGGTTGCTGGCGCGGGCCGCTGGCGGCTAGACTGCCTTGACCTCGGTGACCAGGGCCTGCACCGACTTCTTGGCGTCGCCGAACAGCATCATCGTCTTGTCCATGTAGAACAGCTCGTTGTCGACGCCCGAGAAACCGGTAGCCATAGACCGCTTGAGGAATATCACGGTCTGTGCCTTGTCTACGTTCAGGATGGGCATCCCGAAGATCGGGCTCGACCGGTCGCTGCGCGCCGCCGGGTTGGTGACATCATTGGCGCCAACAACCACCGCCACATCGGTGCGCTCAAACTCAGGGTTGATTTGCTCAAGGTCGAAAAGGTCGTCGTAGGGCACGTTCGCCTCAGCCAGCAGAACGTTCATGTGCCCCGGCATCCGCCCGGCGACCGGGTGGATGGCGAACTTCACGCTCACGCCACGCGCCTTCAGCAGGTCGGCCAGTTCGCGGACGTTGTGTTGGGCCTGGGCCACCGCCAGGCCGTAGCCCGGCACGAACACGACGCTGCGTGCGTAGGCAAGGGCCGTCGCAGCCTCGTCCGCCTGCACGGACCTCACGGGCCGTGGCTGCTTGGCCCCGCCGACGGTGGCCGTCTTCTCACCCCCGAACGCGCCGAACAGCACGTTGCTGAACGACCGGTTCATCGCCTTGCTCATCAGGACGGAGAGCAGGAACCCGGACGCGCCGTCGAGCGCGCCCGCCACGATCAACACGTTGTTCCCGATCGCAAAGCCGGTCGCAGCCGCGGCGAGCCCTGCGTACGAGTTCAGCAGAGAGATGACGACCGGCATGTCCGCGCCGCCGATGGGCAGCACGAATAGCACCCCGAACAGGATGCCCAGTCCGGCCATCACGTAGAACACCTGCTGCTGTCCCGGGTTGACCACCAGGTACACCATCAGCGCGACGCCTGCGAGGAACAGGCCGATGTTCATGTAATTCTGGAACTTGTAGGTGATCGGCGCGCCGGGGACGAACCCCTGCAGCTTGCCAAAAGCCATCAGGCTGCCCGTGATGGTCAGCGACCCGAACAGTACCTCGAAGCCGACAGCGGACATCTCCACATTTCCCAGCGGCTCGTGCAGCTGCACGTTGTGCCTGTAGTACTCGGATACGCCGACCAGCGTGACAGCCAGCGCGCCGAAGGCGTGGGAAATGGCAGTGCGCTGCGGCACGGCCGTCATGGGCATGAAGATCGCCATCGGCGCGCCGATGGCCGTACCGGCGACCAGGCCGATCACGATCCACTGGTACTCGACGATCTCCTCTAGGATGAGCGTGCCGACGATGGCCAGCACCATGCCAGCCGCCGCGAACAGCATCCCGCGCCGGGCTGTCGCCGGGTGGGTCAGACCGCGCAGGCCCAGCAGAAAACAGCCTGCCGCGATCAGGTAGGCGATCTGTACAAATGTCTCTCGGCCGCTCATGCCTTGGCCTGGGGCACGCGCTTGAACATGCGGAGCATCCTGTCGGTGATCATGAACCCGCCGACCGCGTTGGTCATTGCCGCGGCGACCGCGATGGCGCCCAGTAGCGTGCTGACCCCGTTGTAGGAGGCGCCTGCTGCTACCAGGCCACCGACGATCGATATGGCCGAGATGGCATTGGTCGCAGACATCAGTGGCGTGTGCAGCAGCGGCGGGATCTTGGTGATGATCTGGTAGCCGGTGAACGCCGCCAGCAGGAACACGAACAGCTGCAGGAACTGGGTTGTCGTTTCCATCAGTCCTCCGTTTCTAGCCGGGTCGCCGCGTTGCCGCAGTCGGCGGGGGCGCGCCGCGCGCCAGGCCGCTGACCGTGCTCGCCGTTGGGCGCAAGCGTCGTCACTTGAGGCGCACCTCGCCGGAGTGGGCGACGCACATCGCGCCGATGACCTCGTCAGCCAAGTCCAGGTTCAGCTTCCCTTCCTTATCGAGGATCAGGTCCAGCAGCCCCATCACGTTGCGCGAATAGAGCTGGCTGGCGTGCCCGGGCATGGTCGCTGGCAGGTTCAGCGGGCCGTAGACCCGGACCCCGTACTTTTCGACCACCTCGCCAGGCCTGGTCAGCGCGCAGTTGCCGCCAGACTCCGCCGCAACGTCCACGATTACCGAGCCAGGCCGCATGGCTTCGACCATGTCCTCGGTCACAAGCACTGGCGCCTGCCTGCCGGGCACGGCGGCCGTCGTGATCACCACATCGGCGTCGGCCACGTGCTTCTTCAGTAGCTCGCGTTGGCGGGCCTGCTCCTCGGCGGTCTGCTCACGCGCATAGCCGCCCGCCGCTTCCGCGCCGGCCACCTGGGGCAGCTCCACGAACCGGGTGCCCAGGCTCTGCACCTGCTCCTTGACCGCGGGCCGGACGTCATACGCCTCCACGACCGCCCCTAGCCGACGCGACGTGGCGATGGCCTGTAGGCCTGCAACGCCCGCGCCCAGGACCAGCACCTTGGACGGCGGGACGGTGCCGGCGGCAGTCATCAGCATCGGGAAATACTTGCCGAGGGCCCCCGCGCCTATGATCACCGCCTTGTAGCCAGCGATGGACGCCTGCGAGGAGAGCACGTCGAGTTTTTGCGCCCGTGCGATGCGCGGGACAAGCTCCATCGCGAACGCGCTAACGCCCTGGTCGGCCAGTGCGCGCACTGTCGCAGCGTCGCTGCGGGCCTGGAGGATTGCGATGAGCAGCGCGCCCTTGCGCAATGCCCGGACCTCGGCGGCGTCGGGCCTCTGGACGCGGATGATGATGTCCGCCTCACGGGCGATCGCGGCCGCGTCGGCGCTACGTGCGCCGGCGGTCTGATATGCGGCGTCGGTGAAACCCGCGGCAATCCCGGCGCCGGGCTCAACGAGGACCTCGTGCTTCGCACGCACGAGGCGCTGTGCGGACTCCGGGACGAGGCCGACCCTGGTCTCCCCGGACGCCGTCTCTTTGAGGGCCCCGATTTTCATTCAGTTGTATCGAGGTGCAAGGTCATTGGAAATGTGCCCTGGAACGGAGCGCGGCCGACGCAGGCAAGCAGGCCGTTGGCCGCGCCGCATGCGTCGGCTCTACCTCCGGACGCCTGTCAGAGGTGCCCACCGGTCGTCCAGCCAACTGGTCATCAGGATTCAGGTCAACTTGCGAATCATAGCCATCGCCCCGTCCGGAGCGTGTGTTCGGAAGCGCAGACTTCCGGAGAATCCTTGAACAGGCGACGACGTGCCTGTATCGTGCGCGCGCTGCAACCTTCGACCATAGTCGGACGAGACCGGCGGGTTCTTCCGGCCGGTCCACGCCCGCGGTTGTGACAAGGAAGTCAATGCGGTCCTCCCGGATCGAAGGCGCGGGGCCCCCCTTCGTGCTGGCCGTTGACATCGGCAGCTCGGCGGTCAAGGCCGGCGTCTACGACGCGCTGGCGCGGCCCGTCCACGCCACGCAGACCAGGGTCGCGCACTCGGCTCGGACGGCGTCCGACGGCACGGCAGAGGAACCTGCGGAGGACATTGCCGTCGCCGTCGAGCAGGCCATAGACGCCGCACTTCGTCTGGTCGCCGGTCCGGTGCCCGGGGTCCACGCTGTCGGCCTGGACAGCATGGCCAGCACGTTCCTCGGCCTCGACAGCGCGGGGCGTCCAGCCACTCCGGTCTACATGTACTCAGACACCCGGTCAGGCCCGGACGTCGAGCAGCTCCGCCGGGAGATCGACGAAGGCGCCGTGTACGAGCGGACCGGGTGCCCGCAACACACGTCGTACCTGCCCGGCCGGGTCCGCTGGCTCCGCAGGACTCAGCCTGGCCTCGAGGGCCGCATCTCGTGCTGGGCCGACGTGCCCACGTGGCTGCAACGGCGCTGGTCCGGCAGGCGCGACGCGCCATGCAGCCACTCGATCGCCTCCTGGAGCGGGCTGCTGGACCGGCACACTCTCCAGTGGGACGCAGGACTACTCAATCACCTCGCCTTGGACGCAGCCCGGCTGCCCGGCCTGACGTCCTACATGACGCCGCTGGCCGGCCTGACCAGCGAGTACGCCCGCAGGTGGCCCGCGCTCAAGGACGCCCGGTTCTTCCCGGGAGTCGGCGACGGCTTCGCGGCGAACATCGGCGCAGGCTGCGTGTCTCCCCGCCGGGTCGCGCTGACAGTCGGCACGACGTCCGCCATGCGCGCGGTCGTGCCGGGGACGCCTGCCCGGGTGCCGCCCGGTCTGTGGGCCTACCGGCAGGGGCCGGCGTGCTCGCTGCTAGGCGGCGCGTTCAGCGAGGGCGGGAACGTGCTGGCGTGGGCGCGGGACACGCTCAGGCTGCCCCCGCTTGCCGAGTGCGAGGCCGCGCTTGAAAAACTCCCGCCTGCCGGGCATGGCCTCACCGTGCTCCCGTTCCTGGCCGGGGAGAGGGCTACGGGGTGGTCGACAACCGCCAGCGGCGTTGTCGAAGGACTGCGGGTGTCCACCACGCCACTGGAAATCCTCCAGGCGTGTCTGGAGGCAGTCGCCCTCCGGTTTGGCCTTGTTTCGGCCCTGTTGCTGCCCGAGCTTGGGGGACGGCCGGAGGTCGTTGCGTCCGGAGGCGCGATGCAGGCCTCCCGGTACTGGCTCCAGACGATGGCCGACGTGCTACAGCTCCCCGTGGCGGTCCCGGCGGAGTCGCAGGACACCTGCCGCGGTGCGGCGGCGCTTGCCCTGCATGGCCTCGGGGAGTGGCCAGCGCTTGACCACGTCGAAGTGGAGATCGTCGGGGCTTGCGAGCCCAACCCCGGACGGGCCGCCGTTTACCAGGACGCCGCGGCCCGGCAGCGTGAGCTCTACGAACAGGTCGTCGGGAAGCCGCGGTTCGGCTGATTATTCGTCCCCGTCCTCGCCCCCGCGCTCCCCGTTCCTGCCAGTCCCGGTTTCCCCACCCAACGTCGCCAGCAAGCCGCGCACAAGGGCGACACGTTCATCGGGCTTGAGCTTTGCCCAGGGTCGCCCAGCGTAGTAGTACCACGGCGGCATCGAGCCCTCGCTCACCGTTTCCGCGGCTTCACCCACCTCTTGGCCGGGGCGGTCCCACTCCGAGAAGTTCAGGGCTGCACGGCCTTCGTCGACGTGGCCCTGGGTCCACCACGACACCGGGGCGATGTTCGTGTACCACGGCCATTTGGTCTCGTTGGAGTGACAGTCAAAACACGCACCGGCCGCGATCTGGCGGGTGACCGGAGTGTCCCACTGCGGCTCTGCGGTGACCGGCGGGTTGTCGTGGGCGCGACCGTAGGGCACCGCCTGGATGGCCGCAAACGCCACCAGTACGAGGACCGCGCCCCAAAGGGCGGCGCGCCTGAGCAGCCGGGGCCATGATCGAGTAGCCACAACACCATTCTGGCTCTCGCAGCAAATGCGCTGGGGAGCCAGACGTGAGCGGTGCGTGAGCACTCGCCGGACCGCTTGGCTAGTGTCCCGTGTCCGATGTGGATCTCCGAATCGACCCCTCACCCGCGTCCACCTGCGGTGGGCACCCGTCTCCCGCAAGGGGAGAGGGAATGAAGGACTTGTCTCAAGCCTTCGGAGTCGGGACGCTAACGCCCCCGGGACTCGTCCGACTGCCTCTCCCGCCGCTCCCTGGTCAGCGCGACGAGGGCGACCCGGACCGCGGCCACGGTCGCCTCGTCAGGCGCCTCTCTGTCCGCTGCGGCCTCCGCTGCGTCCAGCCAGTCGCCCAGCCGGCGGTGAAGCGAACCCAGCTCCGCGAGGCTCATCTGTTGCGTGTCCAGAGCAGCCAGGTCCGGGATGTCAGGCAGCCGCGTCATCGCCGGTCTGTCAGCCAGCAGGCGGGTGGATTGGCCGGGCGCATCACGGTGCGCGCCGCTTCACGGGGTGGCCGCCAAACTGCTGCCGTAGCGCCGACAGCATCCTCCCCGACAGCGGGCTTTCCTGCCGGGAGCGAAACCGGGCTTGCAACGCCGCGGTGATCACCGGCGTGGGGACGGCCATGTCGACCGATTCCTGCACCGTCCAGCGGCCCTCGCCGGAGTCGTCCACATGGGAACTCAGCGACTCCAGGCCGGGGTCCTGTTTCAACGCCTCGGCAGCCAGGTCCAGCAGCCAGGACCGTATGACGCTTGAGTGCCGCCAGTTTTCAGCCAGGACCGGAAGGTCGTAGCTAAACTCTTTCTTGGCGGCAAGCAGCTCGAACCCTTCTGCCAGGGCCTGCATCATGCCGTACTCGACGCCGTTGTGGACCATCTTGGCGAAATGACCGGCGCCGCTCGGGCCTGCGTAACAGTGACCGCGTCCTGCGCCAGGGGCGAGGGCCTCAAACAGGGGCAGCGCGCGGTCGTAGGCGGCCCGGTCGCCGCCGACAGTCAGGCAGTACCCGTTCTCCAGCCCCCAGATACCGCCGCTCGTGCCGACATCCAGGAAACGCACGCCGCGCGCCGCGGCCTCGCGGGACCGGCGCTGAGACTCCTTGTAGTTGGTGTTCCCGCCGTCTATGAGCGTGTCCCCCGCGGACAGGAGCGTGGTGAGAGCAGACACGGTCTTCTCGGTGATGTCGCCTGCTGGGACCATCACCCACACGGTCCGGGGCGGGGACAGCTTTCTGACCGCCTCTTCAAGCGACCCTGCTCTGACTGCGCCCTTGCCAGCCGCCGCCGCCGTGGCTGACACGGAAGGGTCGTATGCCACGACCTGGTGTCCGCCCCGGACCAGCCTCTCAGCCATGTTGCCGCCCATGCGGCCCAGCCCGATCATCGCAAGCTGCATCGTCTACTCCTCACGGGTCGTCAGGGCGCACCGGACTGCGACCGCGCAACCGCCGCGACGGCCCGTGCCTTCCCGGCGCCGGCATCATGCCATTCGCTGTCGTACCACCTCGTTCAACTGAGCAGGGTCGTACACCACCCAGCGTTGGTCAATGTCCGCCCGCGACTTTAGCCCTTCGCGGGAGAGGTCCGTTGCGACACAGACCCAGCGCGCACCGGACGCAACGGCCGCGGCCAGACCCGTCTGCGAGTCTTCAAAGATGAGCGCGGCCTCCGGCGCCACTCCAAGCAGTCGCATGGCGAGCAGGTAACCCTCGGGGTCTGGCTTGGGCCTGGAGACCTGGTCCCGGCCGACAACGGCGTTGAGCATACCGAGGACGCCCAGCGCGCGTAACACTCGTCGGCCCTCGTCACGGAACGACGACGTCGCCACTGCCACTCGCAGCCCCGCCTCGTGGTGCGCCTTGAGTACCGACAGCGTGTGGTTGTAGGCGCGGCCCCTGATGGCCCGCGGGGTGCCCACACGGCGCCGGTATGTCGCCATGCGGAGGTCGTGGAGGGCCCGCCAGGGCTCGGCGCCAGGAGCCCGCCGCGCCAGCGGCCCGTCGAGGCCGAGCTCCTCGACCATCGCCTTCGCCACGAGCTCATCGGTCCCACCTACCAGCCGCTGATACAGGGCCACTGCGCGCCAGTCAGGGGACGGCAGCCCGAGGAGCTCCTGAGACACCAGCGCATACGCCTGCGCCTTGAGCTCTTCGGTCTCCACAAGGGTGCCGTCAAGGTCGAAGATGAGCGCGCTGATCAAGTGGTCATCGTGGCCTGACACGGCACCCATAGGCCGGTGAGCGCAGGTGTCAGCTGACGTGCGATGCCGACCTGGCCTCCGAGAACAGCTCCCAGAGTTTCCGCAGGTGGGCGGCGATTGCGGCCACGGTCTGCTCACGGGCTGCCAGCTCCCGGTGCAGGCGGGCCAGGGCTGAAAAGTAGGCGTCCGGTCCCGCGACCAGGCCGCCCACGCCAAGCGTGCGCGCCGCCAGCCGGGTCATGGCGCGGTCAGAACGGGACGGGCCCGGCGAAGCACGTCCAGGGTCTGGGTCCGCCGCCACCTCGAACAGCACCGTCACGCCTGACCGCCCGTCGACATGCGCCTGCGCGGCCGCAGTCGCCGCGGCTAGCCTGTCCTCCGGCGGCACAAACGCCCACGCCGCCGGCTCGACGCCGGCGTCCTGGAGCTCCCGGATCGCCTCAACAATCAGCTGGGCTTTCAACAGGGGCGTGGTCCCGCCAGCCGGGCTGTCGGCCTGCTCCGGTCTGGGGTAGGGCGTCAGCTCCACGATCAGCTTCTTCCCGGCTTCCTGGCATTTGCCGGCCACCTCTTTCAACTGCGCCTGCAGTGCGTGCTTGGCCCCCGGCTCGTCCCAGAAGTTGTAGGCGACGCGCGCGCTGGCATACTGCGCGGCCAGCCGGGTGGCCGCGCCCCATCCGGCGGCGACGGCCTCTGCTGAGAGGGCAGCCGGGCCAGCGCCGCGCCGCTCCAAAGCGACCGCAATAGTGAGGCCGAGCGCCCTCGCCCGCAGCAAGACTCCTTCGCCGAGGTCCGGTTCGGACCAGACCAGCACGCTGGACTTCGGCACGCCGAGCTCGATGGCCCGCGCCAGTCCGTCAAAGGCCACCTGCTTGAGCGACGCTGCACGCTCGCGCTCGGACGCGGTAGGCTCGTCGCCACTTCCGACGATCTCCCGGCACAGGTCGGTCCTGTTGTCCAGGCCCAGGGCGAGGATGGGCGGGGTCTCAGACATGGACGGGGTCCGGGAGGGCGCTACACACGCCAGGACTCCGCGAGCACGTTGATCTGCTGCGCCAGCTGCTTTGAGCCAGCGCCACCGCCGGCCCCCACGAACTCAACTCGTCTGCCCCGCTCACGTAACGCCTCGACATCCCCCGCGGCCTGCGCCTTTAGCAGGCGGGGCAGGGCAGCGTCCGTCCATTTCGCCGCCTGCGCCGACCGCTCGGGGTCGGCGTAGGCCGAGGCGTCATATCGCCTCGCCGACTCATCCACCAGGACCAGCAGCAGCACGTTGTCGGGCCCGCCCTTGTGCAGCTGGCCCGTCGAGTGCAGATAGCGCGGGCCGTACCCGAACGTCGTCGCCATCCCTGTGCGGGCCGAGATCCCCTCGCGCAGCCCGGCGACCGCGGAGTCAAGATCAGGGGTCTCCTGCGCGTACACCAGGACAGCAACGTAGTCTCCGGGACGCCTTTGCGAGAGCAGGCGTTCGACCGTCGTCGTCAGTGACCCTTCCGGGACCGCCCGCGCCCAGCCGCGCTTGAGGACGTCCTGGGTCCTGGCTTTCGCGGTGGCGACGTCGGGCTCGTCGAACGGGTAGACGCCCATTACGTGGGCGGCTACGGCGGTGGCGAACTCCCACCGGAAGAACTCTCCTGCAAGTTCCGCCGGCTCACTGACTTCAAGCCTGAGCAAAGGCAGCCCCCGGGCCTCGACAGCGTCTGCAAGCGCGGCGGAACCCTGCGCGGCCCTGAGCGTGCCGGCTCGGTCGTGCGGCTCCGCGTCCCCAGGGAAACGGAGGTACACGAACTGCCTGTCCGCTCCATATAGCTGCGGCGCCAGGAGCGGCTCGCCCACTA
Source organism: uncultured Thermoflexus sp. (assembly GCA_964456315.1). Classification (GTDB taxonomy): domain Bacteria; phylum Chloroflexota; class Dehalococcoidia; order Lucifugimonadales; family Lucifugimonadaceae; genus SHXW01. The sequence continues at coordinate 2,804 of CAYWBD010000136.1, read as the reverse complement.
CGGGGACGATGCCTTTCCCGCCCTTGCCCAGGGACTCGGCCACAAGCTGCTCCACCCACAACCCGAACCTCGCGAGCGACGGCGATGTAATCAGCGTCAGCTTGTCCCGCCCCTGCATCGCGAGGGTCGCCATGGCGACTCCCAGCGCCAGTCCGGGGTTCCCGGCGTTGGTCGCCCGGCAAGCGGCCGCCATGCGCAAGGCCGAGTCCGACATCTTCGCGATGTCGAGGCCCATGAGCGCCGCTGGGACCAGTCCGAACACGCTTAGCGCAGAGAACCTCCCGCCCACGTCCGGCGGGGCCAGGAAGACTCGCCTGAACTCCCTGGACCGCTTCGCCAAGGGCGTGCCAGCGTCGGTGATGGCGGCGAACGCGTCCTCTGGCTTGAAATTCGGCTGCGTCTGAGTGACCTGCTGGCGGAAGTGGGCCTCCAGGGCCAGCGGCTCCGCTGTCGTCCCAGACTTGCTGGCGACGATGAACAGGCGGCGTGCCTGGTCGCCCTTGCCGAGCGCGGCTACGGTTGCAGGTTCGACGGTGTCGAGGACCGCCATGCCCGCTGAGGCTCCTCGATGCGGATGCTGGACCGACCGCAGCACTTCAGCAACGAGCGCGCTCCCGCCCATGCCGAGCACGACTGTGTCGCTCAGGCCGGCCCGGCTCACGTCCTCGGCGAACAGGCGCGCCTCCGCGCCAATATCAGCGATGCTCTCTGGCAGTCGCAGCCAGCCCAGCCGGTCCTTCGCCCTCGCGCCGCCGGCGGACGGAGCGGGCCACACAGACTCGTCGCCCTCCCAGATACGCTCGACAAGCCGTTCAACGGCGAGGCGCGCACACACCCGCTCGACTTCCGTACGGGTCGTGGCAGGGGTGATCTGCCCGGCCGACACTGCAATCGCTGGTGTGTTGGCGGCCCGGAGCCGGGTCAGCTTGCCGTCGATCTGCGCCAGCAGCTTGTCGTACGAGTCTGAAAACGACTTGACCCCGGCCGTCAGCAACTGGGAGGTGATCGCGTCCAGCGATATTCCCATCTCACCAAGCGTGTGCACGTGGGCCCGTGCCGCCTCCACGTCGCGGGTCAGGCTGGGCGCGACGGTCCCATGTTCCAGGAACGCGGTAAGCGTCGCCGGCGGCAGGGTGTTCACGGTGTCCGGGCCGATGAGGCCGTCCACATACATGGTGTCTGGCAGCTTCGGGTCCTTGGTGCTGGTCGACGCCCACAGCGGCCTCTGCACCTGCGCGCCGGCGCGTCGGAGGTCGCCGAACGCCGGGCCCTTGAACAGCGCCTGGAACTGCTCGTACGCCAGCCTTGCGTTGGCGATGCCGAGCTGACTCTTGAGCGACTCTGCGCTCGGCCCTGGCGATGGCCTGGGCGGCTGAGCGAGCAGTTTGTCCCCTGCGGTGTCCACTCGGCTCACGAAGAAGGATGCGACCGACGCGATGTGGGATGGCGAGCCCCTACCCGCCGCCTGGTAGTCGCGCAGCCCGGCGATATAGGCGTTCGCTGCCTGTGTGTACGCCTGGACTGAAAACAGAAGCGTGACGTTGACGTTCAGCCCCTCGGCGATAAGCGTGCGGATTGCGGGGGTGCCTTCCGGCGTCCCCGGCACCTTGATCATCACGTTTGGCCGCCCGATGGCCCTGAAGAGTCGCCGGGCCTCTTCGACCGTGCCAGCGCTGTCGTGCGCCAGGCGCGGGCTGACCTCGATGCTCACGAACCCATCGGCAAACCTCGTGCGTTCGTAGACCGGCCGGAGGACGTCAGCGGCGGCGCGGATGTCATCTACGGCGAGGCCCTCAAAGGCCCGCTGGGCGTCGCCGCCGGACCTCGCGAAGAGGGCCAGCGCGTCGTCGTAGGACGCGCCCTCGGAGATCGCCTTCTCGAAGATCGTCGGGTTTGAGGTGACACCTGACACGCCGGTCTCGACCAGCCGCGCAAGCTCGCCAGACTGGAGCATGTCCCGGCTGATGGAGTCCAGCCAGATCGACTGGCCAAGCCGGTTGGCCTCCCTGATGGCGTTATGGGCGGTCGGGGCCATGGCCTACTCTCCGGGTCGCGGGTGGGACAGGTGACCGCATCTGACGGCGTTGCCGCAGTGAATGGCTAGGTAAGTTGCGGCCTTACGCTCACCTGCGCAGCAACCCGGCCCGGCCTGGACATCACGCTTTCTTCTTCCCGTTGCCGGCGCCGGCCTTCAGGATTTCCAGGACGTTGCCTGGCTTCATGGGCAACTCGTACAGGCGGCCCCCGGTGGCATCGTGCAGCGCGTTTGCTACCGCGGGCAGCGGGGGCGCGAGCGGCACCTCTCCGACGCCCCGGACGCCGAACGGGTGCAGCGGGTTTGGCACCTCAACGATGATCGTCTCGATCATCGGCAGGTCGAGCGAAGTGGGCATCCGGTAGTCAAGGTAGGACGAGTTCGCCATCCCGCCCTCCTTGTTCATGTAGTACTCCTCATTCAGCGCCCAGCCGATGCCCTGTGCGGCGCCGCCCTGCATCTGGCCTTCAACGTATGAGGGGTGGATCGCCTTGCCCACGTCCTGGATGACCATATAGCGCAGCACGTCCGTCTTGCCGGTCTCCGGGTCAACCTCCCCGTCCGCGATGTGGACGCCGAACGCGCCGCCCGCAGCCGTCAGGTCGACAGAGCCGGTGCATGACACCGGGCCGCCGGTCTCGCCCAGCTTGTGCGCCAGCTGCTTGAAGTTCAGCTTGAGTTCAGGGTCCTTCTTGCCGCTGAAAACTCCACCTTCGAACTGCACATCGGCAGGCTTGAGGTTCCAGAGCTTCGCGGCCCGGACTTTCAT
>CAYWBD010000135.1:0-7383 GCA_964456315.1 uncultured Thermoflexus sp. | reverse complement strand
TCTACACCAACCGCGTGCCTCTCGGCGTGGTGGCCCTGATTACGCCGTGGAACTTTCCGCTGGCGATACCGATCTGGAAGATGGCCCCGGCACTGGTGTACGGGAACACAGTGGTGCTGAAGCCCGCGTCGGCCGCCCCCGGGCTGGGCGTGCTCATCGCCCGCATGTGGGAAGGCGTTGACCTGCCCAAGGGCGTGTTCAACCTGGTGACCGGGGCGGGCGGCGAAATCGGCAACGCGCTGGTATCTGACCCGAACGTGAACGCTGTCTCGTTCACAGGTTCATCGAAAGTCGGGCACAACATCGCCGTGGAGGCAGCGCGGAAGGGCATCCGCTACCAGCTGGAGATGGGCGGGAAGAACCCGGTTATCGTGTTGGCGGACGCTGACCTGGAGCAGGCCGCCGAGATCACCGTCAGCGGGGCGATGAAGTACTCGGGCCAGAAGTGCACGGCGACCTCGCGTGCCATCGTGGTAGGCGGGGTCATCGAGGAGTTCACCAGCCTGGTGGTGGAGAAGGTGAACAAACTCAAGATTGGCGCCGGGGCAGATGCGGCGTCGGTGGTAGTGCCGGTCATAGACGAGGCGTCCCGGCAGAACATCGTCGCTGCGGTAAAGCGCGGCCTGGAGGAAGGCGGCGTGGTGCTCACCGGAGGGGGCGTGCCAAAGGGGCCGTCCTTTGACCAGGGCAACTACGTCCAGCCGACGGTGCTGAGCAAAGTGCGCCCTGATGCGTTCGTGGCGTGCGAGGAGATTTTTGGCCCCGTCTTGACAATCATCCCGGCGCGCGACCCGGACGAAGCCGTCCAGATCGCTAACGGCGTTCAGTACGGCCTGAGCGCGGGCATCTTCACGCGCAGCCTGAACAACGTGCTGGACTTCGCGAACAGGATCGAGGCCGGCATAGTGAAGATCAACGGCGAGACCGCGGGCGTTGAGCCCCAGGTGCCGTTCGGCGGCATGAAGGCGTCATCGTCGGGTTCGCGAGAGCAGGGCAAGGCGGCGATCGAGTTCTTCACCGAGACGAAGACGATCTACGTGGACCGGTCCAGGACGTAGGGACTGCCCCGACCGACCTTTGTCGCTCCAGGCACGGTGGGCTCAGCGGTCACGGGCGAGGATCGCGCCTGCTTAAGCGTCCGGCGGGGCGATAACCACCTGCTCGTACGGGTGCCGCTTCGTGATCAGCTTCGAGTGCAGGAACACGTCCAGCGCCTTCTCGTAGTGTTCAGGCTTGATCGTCACCGGCGGCGCCCAGCAGCCAAGGCGCTGGTAGGCCTGGATGGTCTTCTCCAGCACCCGTTCGTCTATGTCGGGGAATAGCGATTTCTCAGCCTTGGCAACTTCTGCCGCGGGGGCCTCGTTCACCCATGTCCTTGACTTGCGGTACGCCCGCATGAATTTCTTGGCGTCTCCCGACCGCAGCCACTCTCGAGATGCACTCAGGCTGCTGAACGCGACCGGGCCGATGACCTGCCCAACTGAGGCGACAACGTACGCTGCGCCCTCCTGCTCTAGCTGCTGGGGATACGGCCCCTGCTCGTGGAAGTAGTCGCCCTGGCCGGCCCGGAACGCACGCATCATTTCGACCGTCCCGCCAGCGTTCAGCGGGCTGACCTTGGAAATGTCAACCCCCTTGCGGTGCATGGCGTAGGCGAGCATCGCCTGCGGCTGGCCCCCGTGGACGTACATGAACTTACCCGCGCCCAGCTTGTCCCAGGAGAACGCCCTGTCCTGGCGCCGTGAGGCGATGAAAAAGCCGTCCCTCTCGTTAATCTGCGCGAAGTGGGCCACGGGCGGCGCCTGGCCTTTCTCCAGGAAGCTCCAAGAGTTGGAAACCGCAGACTGAGCGACGTGCACCTCGCCGTCGGCGATGAGCTGAACCGCGGTCTTGCCGGGCGGGACGACTGCGTACACCGGGTCAAACCCCTCGTCTCTTAGGAACCCGCCGGCCATCGCCCCCAGCAGCGGGCTGTAGAACGCCGAGTGTCGCGAGGCGACAAGTCGCAGGACAGACATGGAAAGGCTCCATCAGCGCCGGGCGGCGATCTTGACAGGTAGGAGGTCCGCGCAAGCGTCGTAGGAGGTCCGCGCAAGCGTCGGCTGCCGGACCACCGCAGGCCGGCGGACCATACTGCGCATTCTAGCTGCGCGGTGTCCGCGGGTGCTCAAGCGGATAGGCGGTGGGCGAGACTTGAAGCGCGATGACGCTGGGGCGGGCTGGGGTAGAGTTGGATTAGGAACAGAAGCGGCCGGTTACCAGCCGCGAGTCACCCCGGAGGGAGCGTCCTGGCGATGTCCGAGCGCGTGCTGGTCACCGGTGGAGCAGGATTCATCGGCTCCCACTTGGTGGACCGTCTCGTGGCTACAGGCCGTAGGGTCAACGTCCTGGACAACCTGTCCAGCGGGCGCGAGCCGAACCTGAACAAAGGGGCGGAGGTCGCCCGGGCTGATGTCCGCAGCCCCGAGCTGCTCGACATCGTGCGCAAGGCGCGGCCAGAGGTCATCTTCCACGTTGCCGCCCAGATCAGCGTCTCGTTTTCTGCCCGCGACCCGGTACTGGACGCCGACATCAACGTCATGGGGACGCTAAACCTCATGCAGGCTGGGGTCGCCGCGGGGGTCCGAAAGGTCGTCTTTGTGTCGACCGGCGGCGCCATGTACGGCGAACCGGAGCGCCTTCCCGCGGCAGAGACGCTGCCGGCCAGGCCGCTGTCTCCTTACGGCGCCTCCAAGCTTGCCGTCGAGAACTACCTGCCTGTGTTCCAGCGGCTGCACGGCACTGACTACTCCATAGTCAGGCCCGCCAACGTGTACGGCCCGCGCCAGGACCCCCACGGCGAGGCAGGGGTCGTTGCGATATTCGCGCGGTCGATGCTTGAAGGCCGGGCGTGCACCATCTTCGGGACGGGCGACGATGAGCGCGACTACGTTTACGTCGAGGACGTGGTCGACCTGCTGGTCCGTGCCGCGGAAGGTACGCGGCCGGGGCCGTACAATGGCGGCACCGGCGCCGGGACGACGGTGAACACCCTGTTTTCGAAGTTGGCGGGCCTCACGGGCTTCAAGCAGGCTGCCATCCACGCGCCGCCTCGGCCGGGGGACCTGCGCCGGATTAGCCTGGACAGCGGCCTCGCGGCGAGAGAACTTGGCTGGCGGCCAAACGTGAGCCTGGACGAAGGACTCAAGCGCACCGTCGAGTGGTTCCGGGCGAACCGCTGACCGGGCCAGCGGGGACTAGGCCCGCGCAAGCGCTGCGTCGCCGCGCCATGTGCTGGACCGGCCGACGACGCAGCCTGCCTGTTCTTTAGCGAGATGAGCGCCCAGCGCACGCGCTCCACCAGTTCGCCTGCCGACCACGGCTTCGTGACGTAGTCAAACGCCCCGAGTTTCCGGGCGCGGTCCAGGTCGGAGTCTGCCCCGAGCGCAGACACGATGAGCACGGGCGTGCCTCGTGTCAGCTCGTCCGACTTCAGCTGCCGGAGCGTCTCCCAGCCGTCTATCTGCGGCATGAGGATGTCCAGGAGGATGATGTCAGGCCGGGTCTCGGCCACCCTCCGCATCACCTGCGCGCCGTCGACTGCCTCCACCACCTCATGACCGGCGGCCTGCAAAGTCGCATTGAGCAGCATCCGCATTTCGTTCGTGTCTTCTACCACGAGCACTCTTGCCAAGGTACCCCTCCACAACCACCCGCTGCGAGCGTCCCCCACCGGACATGCAGACCGGCTCCCCTTACCTCGTGTACCGCGTCGCCAGGGCCCAGTTGACCCTCGCTGTCAAGTCAGTGGCCGTCCACGGCTTCGGCACGAAGTCATGCGCGCCGAGCGACTCCGCGTGGGCCATGTCTTCTATCTTGTTTCTCGCACTGACGATGATGACCGGGATGTTCTTGGTGCTGTCTTCGCTTTTCAGCTTTTCGAGCGCCTGCCAGCCGTCCATGTTGGGCATGTTGAGGTCGAGCAAGATCACGTCTGGCATCTCTTCCTTGATCCAGTAGAAGAGGTCCTTGCCGTCTCTGGCTTCGATGACAAGGTGGCCTCCCTGCTGGAGGTAGAGCACCAGGAGCAGCCGCATCTCGGGGTTGTCTTCGGCGACGAGGATCTTCGCCATGTCAGGAGACCTCCTGCATGGCAAACGCCGACGTGGCCTGGTGATTCTCGGGACCTAGTCGCATGACACCGGGTCCAACGCGACCTGGGCGAATAGGCGTACTTCGCACTCTTGTTGGCACGACTGTCCCCCGGGGCCTGTCAGCACCGTTACGGGACTGCGAGCGTGGCTCATGCCGCCGCATCGACTGTCTCCCGGAACCGGACCGCCCTGCGGGCCGACGGCCGGCCTTCGGGCTGGGCTGCCGCGCCTTCCGGCCGCCCGGGTAGGACGCCCGGGACAACAACCGTAAACGTGGAGCCTTCCCCTTCTTCGCTTTGCAGCTCAATTTTGCCGCCGTGTAGCTCGATGATGGAGCGGCTGAGGTGCAGGCCGAGGCCGGTCCCAGGGATGTCCCTGGTCTGCGGGCTGATGACCCTGGCGAATGGGGCGAAGAGTTTCTTTTGGTCCTGAGCAGAGATCCCGACCCCATGGTCCGTGACGCTTGTGATGAGGGCCTCACATTCGGTCTTGACCTCGACGGTCACAGTCGACCCGTTGGGTGAGTACTTGCAAGCATTCGCCACGAGGTTCGTTATGACTTGGGCGTAGCGTTCACGGTCAAGCTTGACCCACACCGGCGAGTCGGGGACGGCGCGCACAAGAGTTTGCGCCCGGTTCGCGAGGATGGGTGCAAAGCTCTCCAGGACCTCGCTGAGGACGGAGGTCACCTCGGTGGCCTCCAGGTTCATGGCCATCTGGCCGGACTCTATGCGGGCCACGTCCACTAGGTCAGTGACCATGACGCTCAGCCTGCGGCCGTTGCGCTCGATCATGCGGAGCCGGTCGGTCTGCGCGGGGCTCAGGTTGCCGTCCGTGTTCATCCGCAACAGCTCGGCAAACCCGACCATGATGGACAGCGGCGTCTTCATTTCGTGGTTGACGAACGACAGGAACTTCGTCTTGGCAGCGCTCACTTCAGCCAGGCACCGGTTCTCTTCGCCGAGCATCATGCGCAGGGCGCGCTCTTGTTCGGCCAGGCGCCGGACCTCGGCTTCGGCCGCCTCTGCGCGCACCAGCCGAGCACCCGCGGCCTCGGAAAGAGTCCGCACCCGGCCAGCCAGTGCGCACATCAAGAAATACCCGAACGTGCCGAGGATGTTGAGGCCGGCCACCGGGTACGCCCACCCGCTGACGCCCGTTGCGACTCCCAGGACCGTGGAGCACACGATGAGCAGAGCGACTGCGGCTGACCCCTGTACCGTGCCAAGCATCGCCGCAGCGACGATCGCCGGCAGGAGCGACGCGTACGCAGCCTTGTCGCCGTAGCCGTCTGCGAGGACCGGAAACGCTGCGAAGTAAACAGCGAACGACGCCAGCGTCAGAGCCAGACGCGGCCTCAGCGGGGCACGCGGGCCGAACGGCGAAGCCCCCGGCGACCGGCCCGGAGATGCGTGGGAGTCCATTTGCCCTGAATCTCGGTTCATCAACGCGTTGAGTCTCCCGCCAGGGCGGACGCCCGGCAGTCGTTACCAATCTAGGCGCGCGATGCGAACGCGGCCTCGGGGACAGCCGCCACGCACGTGTCGTCAACACGCACGGCGCAACGGGGCAACCTCTGTGGAAACCCGCGCGCCACGTCCCCCAGCAAGACCGCAGGAACAACGCTAGTGTCCCGTCTCCGATGTGGAGCTCCTAATCGACCCCTCACCCTGACCCTCTCCCGCAAGGGGAGAGGGAATGAAGGACCTGGCTAAGGACTTCGGAGCCAGGACACCAGGAAGACCGTGTCTTTCGGCTTGGGCGGCGCAGAGCAGGCGTCGGCTATGCTGGCAGGCTGTGTCGTGGGCGTTTCCGGATAAAGGTCGTGGCGAGTGCGCTAGCGTTACGCACAGCGCCCGCCGGGGCGCGAGTCTGACCGCCCGCGGCGCACGGGCCGTCGCTGTCCTGGTCCTCATCGTGGCTGTGCCATCGTTGGCCTGCGGCCGAAACGAAGCCCCTTCGCCGTCCCCCGCGCCTTCTCCCCAAGCCACCCTTGCGCCGGCGACCGCCACGCCGCTGCCGGCAAGGCCGACCCCGACTCCCCGGCCGGCCTCTCCCGGCACGCGCCGCGGGGGCACGCTGCGGTTTGCCGTAGCCGAGTCGCCGCCGCACCTGGACCCCCACCAGTCCGTGTCGCCGGCGCTGGTCACATGGGGTCCTGGGCTCGTCTACAGCCGCCTCTTTCGGTTCGCCAGTGGCCCGGGCCTGGAGTCCCCAAACGGCGAAGTCGTCTGCGACCTCTGCGTGGAGTGGCGGCAGCCGGACCTCACGACGATAATCGTCAAGCTGCGCGACGAAATCCGCTGGCGGTCGGAGGACATTACCGACGGCGGACCCCTGATCGCAAAGGACGTCGCCTTCAGCCTCAACCGGATCGCAACGCCAGGCTGGCCCAATGCGCCTCTCCTTGCGAATATCAGCGAAGCGCAGGCGATGGACCAACTGACGGTCCGCATCACACTACGCGGCGTCGATGCCGAGGCCTTCGAGCACCTCGCGGATGCGCACGCCAGGATCGTCCCGCAGGAACTCGTCGCCCGCTCTGGCAGCCTCCTCCAGGGGCCAGCGGCGGGCTCAGGCCCGTGGGTCCTGACGAATTTCGACGCGGACGGCGCGAGCTACATCGCCAACCCCGGCTACTACGACCTCGGAAAGCCATACCTGGACGGGCTGGACGTGCGTGTCATCGGGGACGTGCAAACACGCGTCGCGGCGGTGAGGAACCGGCTCCTCGACGTTGACCAGGCGGCGTTCGCAGACGTGAGGGAGGCGACTGCGGCCTTCCCGGATATCACCAGTTTCCGGACCCTGGAACCCGGCGCTGGGGTGTCTGTGGCGCTGAACGCGCGCCGTCCGCCTCTTGACTCGCTTGAAGTCCGGGTGGCCATGCTCAAAGCCTGGGACCCCTGGGCGTTGATCGCCAGCATCTGGGACGGCGAGGGCGTCGTGAGCGCAGGTTTGCCGGTCGCCCAGGAGTCCTGGCTGCTCGAAGAGGCCGAATTGCGCCCCTACTTCGGCGACGCCGAGGCCGCAAGGCGGGTGCTGGGCAGCCTGCCCCCCGCGCAACGCGAAGTCTTGATCACGGTTGGCGATTTTGGCGACCGGCATGTCGCGACGGCGCAGGCCCTTGCCGATGCCCTGGGCGCGGCGGGGCTAGACGCGAAACTTGAAGTGGTCACAACGCGAGTCTTTGGGGACCGCGTCTGGTTTGGCGGCGACTACCAGGTGTTTGTCGGCGCCCAGCCGCCCG
>CAYWBD010000134.1:0-5608 GCA_964456315.1 uncultured Thermoflexus sp. | reverse complement strand
TGGGCGTGACCTCGGGCATGCGCCTGCCGGTTGTGATGCACCTCTGCACGCGGGCGCTCTCAGCGCCGCTGAACATCCTCGAAGACCACTCCGATGCCATGGCCATGCGCGAGACCGGCTGGGTGATGCTGTCAGGCAACTCTCCGCAGGAGGCCTACGACCTCGCCGTGGTCGCCCACGTGATAGCCGAGCACCCGGATGTCCAGCTCCCGCTGGCTCACATGCTGGACGGCTTCGCCGTGACTCACGCGGTAGAGCGAGTCGACGTACTCCCGGACGGCGCCGTGAAGGAGCTCGTCGGGGAGTATGCGCCGGCGCAGTCACTCCTGACCCCTGGCGCGGCGGTGACCTACGGCGCGATGGACTTCCGCGAGCACTACTTCGAACACAGGCGCCAGCAGCAGGAAGGTCTTAAGCAGGCGCTGGCGGTGACGGAGGCCGCGCTGGGTACATTCGGCGAGCTCTCGGGCCGCACGTACAAGACGGTCGAGAGCTACATGATGGATGACGCGGTGGTGGCCCTTGTCATGATGGGCTCCGCTGACGGGACCATGCGGGCCGCGGTGGACAAGGCGCGCCAGGGCGGAGTGAGAGCGGGCCTGCTGCGCATACGGCTGCTCCGGCCGTTCCCGTCTGAAGCGGTGGCGCGGTGCCTCCGGGGAGTGAGAGCCGTGGGCGTCATGGACCGTGCGATGGCGCCCGGCGCAGGCACGAACCCGCTCGCCGCGGACGTCATGGCCGCGCTCTGGTCCCGGACAGAACGGCCCCTGTTGAAGAGCTACGTGTACGGGCTGGGCGGAAGGGTGGTCACCCCCCGCATGGCCGCGGGCGCGGTCGATGAGCTGCTCCGGGCGCTGGACACCGGCAACCTCGCGCCCGGGACAGGCTACCTCGGGCTGAGGGAGGTGACACGGGCGTGACTCTCAAGCTGCAAACGCTTTCGCAAAAGCCGTCCGGCCTGGCCGGCGGGCACGGGCTGTGCGCGGGGTGCTCGGAGTCCGTGGTCGTGCGTCAGGTGCTGACCGCTCTGGCCAACCCGGCCGTAGTGTCGCTGGCTACAGGCTGCCTCGAAGTTTCTACAACAAGGTTCCCGGACACGGCCTGGAACGTGCCGGTCATCCACAGCGCTTTCGAGAATGCGGCTACGACCGCGTCGGGGATCGAGGCGGCGTACAACGCGCTCGTGCGCAAAGGCCGCATCAAAGAGCGTCCAGTGACCTTCGTGGTCTTTGCCGGTGACGGGGCGACTTATGACATCGGGCTGCAGTGGCTGAGCGGCGCCCTTGAGCGCGGCCGCCGGTTCGTCTACGTGTGCCTCAACAACGAGGGGTACATGAACACGGGCATCCAGCGGAGCGGGGCGACGTTCCTCGGCACCTGGACGACGACGACGCCCGCGGGCCGCGCCGTGCCCGGGAAGCCGCAGTGGCGCAAGGACATCACCGCGATCGTGGCCGCGCACGGCGTCCCCTATGCGGCACAGGCCGCGGTGCACAACTGGAAGGACGTGATCTCGAAGGTCCGGCGGGCGGAGGCCGCAGGCGGGCCGGCTTTCGTGAACGTCCTGTCGCCTTGCGACCGGGGGTGGCGCTTCGAACCGGAAGACACCATGCGGATATCCGGGCTCGCCGTGGAGTGTGGCCTCTGGGCGCTGTACGAGGTGGACCGCGGCCAGTGGCGGCTGACAGGCTCAGGGCAGAAGGCGAAACCCGTGGACGAGTATCTGGCCGCGCAGGGCCGTTTCCGCCACCTGCTGAACAACGGCCGCCCTGAGGTCGTAGTTGAGATCCAGAAGCAGGTAGACCAGGAGTGGGCCAGGCTGCTCGAGCGGTGCTCCCTGTCCCCGACGCCAGGCGCGGCAGCGACGACCGCCCGAGCCGCCGGGCCCGCATAGCAGGGGGCTGGCTGGCGGAGGACCAAATCCCGTCCAGCCACAGGAGCCGGGGCATCGAAGCCCCGCGCCGAGGTGAGCCATGGTCAGTGAAGCGAGACCCGGTCCAGTCGCATCGGCGACCAGGCAACTCTTTCAGGATGGCCGTACATGCGGCGAGTGTCTCCTCATGGCCTCGCGCCTGCGGCCCGGCGCCGGCCGCTCGGCGCTGGTCAGGGCCGTGCGCGGCCTGGCAGGAGGCAGCGCAGGCATGTGCACCCTGGCAATCGCGGGGGCGCTCGCCCTGGCGGAGCGTGATTCCAGCCTGCAGACCGCCGCCCGGCCGTCGAACGACTACCTGGAGACCTTCTTGCCTGCCGGTTGGCCCGGGTCGGACGGCGCACGACCGCCGGCGCCCGCCACCGAGTTCATGGCGCGTTTTACGGCGCACGCGAAGCGGCTTGGGGTGGGCACAGCCTGTCACGAAGTGTCCGGCGTGGACTGGCAGGGTGGGAACGGGGCAGCCCGGGACGCCGCGTTCAGGCGGGACCGCTGCGTTGCGATCGCGGACGCGGCTGTCACAGACTTGAACGAGCTGTTGCCAGAAGAGAAGCGCCCGACTGCGACGAACATCCGGGCCCGGCCGAGGCGCTCCTTGGCCAGGCGAGCCGCGGCTGACCCGGAAGCGGCGCTGTGATGCCGGACGCGGCCTGCCTCGACTGGCGCATGACAGGCGGGCTGCCGTCGCAGTGCGACCGGGGACGAGGGTGTCCGGGGAGATGAACCGCCCGGGGCCGGTCTTGTGGCACCGGGCGTTGTAGAAATACAGCCCGGCCTGGTAGTCACGGACCTGCACCGTGAAGAACCTCTCCGTGCCCGACGACCCGGTATCGACCCGCGTGTGCCCGTACGGGTAGTCCAACTTGGGAGTAATCTCACCTCCCATCGCCTGCTCGGGCGGCATGTAGGCCACCGTCCCGGCCATCATCCCTTCGCGTGTGAGTCGTGAGCGGTTCGTGGCGACCGCCAGGCCGAAGTCCCCGATTCGCGCCGTGCCGTCAGAGGTGAGCCAGACGTTGCCGGGCTTGAGGCCGCGGTGGACGGTGCCCTTCGAGTGTGCGAAAACGAGGCCCTCTACCGTGTCCTTCGCGATCTGCACCGACCGGTCGAGCGGGGGCCTGTGCTCCGGTGCCTTCTCGATCACGTCGCTGACATCGCCTCCGGACACCAGGGGAAGGACCATGAAGGGCTGGCTTGCGCCACTGGCAGGGCCTTTCTCATGTCCGAGGTCGAAGATGGGCACGATGTTCGTGTGGTTGCCCAGCCGCCCCATCGCCTGGGCCTCACGCGTGACCCTGGTCAGTGACGCCTCGTCCAGGCCATCAGTCCTGATGAGCGCAAACGCCTCGTCGCGGTCAAGGACGGTATCGTGCGCCAGGGAGACCCTCTTGTTCCCGCCCTCGCCCAGGAACTTCTTGATGACGTAGCGGCCAGCTGCAAAGGAGCTGGGTCGAAGGGCCGCAGACTCACCAGCTGACGGAGCCTCTGCGGCGACCCGAGGGGAAGCCCCCGGTCGAATCGGCGATTACGGGACCCTGCCCTGCGCAACCGTTCAGGCCCCGCTCCGCCGCGATCAAATAATGCGTTGCGTCGGCGTTCTCGGGGTCCAACGTCAACGCCGACTGAGCTCGTGCGCGAGCGAGCGCCCACTCCTGACTGGTGCGCGCCGTTTCAGCGTCGTCCGATGGGCCGGCAATCCTTCGCTGCACTCGTTCGCCTGGCATCGCGCCGAGATGTTATTACGCATGGCGGGACCGGACGGTCACAAGCCCGTGGCGACGAATCCGGCAGGCCCGACTACGGGTTGGCATACCAAACATGGCCGGCTGAAGGACTGTCCCGGCCAAATCGGACTCGATCTCTGCGCAGGTGCCACTACGCACTCATAGTGTGACGGCCGCCTGACCCGGGTTGCCCAGTCGCCTCTGGGGTGGCGCCGGGCGGCGGCGGTGTCGCGCACCCAGATGGGGGCCCTGGGGACGGCGCTGGAGCCAGCGCCGGCGCCCCCTGAGCGCTGGTCCGGCCTGGTGCAGCGCGGCGTGGCCATGTCGGAGGTCCACGCCTGAGCCCAGTTCACCTGTGCCCGGTCACCTTTGGCGCCGTGCGCCGAATACGTGCCGCCAGGCGTGGCGTGCTGCCCGTTGCGCCTCCTTTGCCAGGAGCCCGCAGCCCCGGCAGTACCAGCGCTCGCCGCCCCTGAGGTGTTCCTGGTGCACACGCTGGACGAACCGGCACCTCAGCAACTCGTTGGGGTCGTCGCGGGCCACCGCAAGCCGGGCATACACGGCCCGTTCTGTGCACCGCACGGCGCTCGCGATCGCCGCCACTGTCGTGCCTGTGGAGCGCGCCCAGAGCATGTACCTCAACTGGAGGGGTGAGAACCGGGACCTCGTGGCGCGCCCGTGAGGGCTCCACCGCGGCAGGTAACGGGAACCCCACTGGAACTCCTCGTCAAGCAGTGGCGGCAGGTAGTAGAAGGGGAGCCCGGCATCCTCTAGCGAGACCACACTAGCCAGCCTATCGCGCCAGCCGAGGCTGGGCTGGACAGAGGCCGGAAGAAGGGGAGGCCGGCCGGCACACCCGGCGAGGACAGGCTGCCCGGCGGGCCTGGGGCGTCCCGCCTGCGACCTGGGAGCTGGCGCAGCCTTTCTGCCCGACTTCAAGGCCAGACGCGTGGCGCGCGGCCCTGCTGCAATCTCGGATTCGGGCCCGGGGGACCCGCCGCAACGCGGGCTGCAATCGACAGACCATGAATAGACCTGTGGTAGATCCCATACTCCGCCACGGCAGCGCATATCCAACTACTGTGTCACCCTCCCGGGTCCATCACCAGGTCCCGGGCCCCTGTCGCGCCTGGGCGCAGGGGGTAGCCCGGCCGCCCGGAGGACCCGGTCGACGTCGCCCTGTCCAAACAGCGAGGTGTGGTCAACGAGGGCCTGCGCCATGGCGATGAGCACGTCCCGGCTGGGGTTGCGTTTCTCCCCCGTCTCCAGCCGTGCCAGGTAGCGGCCGTCTACGCGGGCAAGGCTGGCCCATTTGTAAGTCGATACCTTCGCCCGCTCCTTCATGGCGACCAACAGCAGCATGGCCTCGGCGGGACCACCGGGCCCGCTCTGGCTGTCCGGGCCAGGCGCTGCGGGCCGGGGGCCCTTGCGTCTGAACCACTGGGTCATGGGTACCTCCCTGGTGCGCTGGCTTCCAGGCGCCCTGCGTGTCTTGCGGGATGCCGCCACCCATGTGTCATTGGGCGGGCAGTGTCCGCGTACGTGGCCTGTGAGGAGGCGGCAACAGGCCTGGGGCCCCTCCGTGGCGCCAGCGGCGTTGGGTACCGGGGTCAGTGTCCGTTGTCCTCCCGATGGCCTCCCTATTCTCCTTAGTCACTTGACGGCCTCCTCCAGGCCCCACCAGTCCTCGTGGGCGCGCCGCGGGCGGCACGGCCGTGGTGCTCAGGCGCGCACAAGAGGCTCCGCTACGCGGGGCAAGCGCGGACCGGCCGTCACCGGGGGACGTCGGAACGCCGCTGGGGCCAGGAAGACTCCGCCGGCACTGACCGTCGCCCGTCGCCCTTGGGCGAACCGGAGGTTGACGTCGGCCGCGCCTCCCAGTCCGACGCTCCCTCCGGGCGGCCTTCGCCGCCCGGAGCATGGTCAGCAGACCGGTGGCAACCGGCGCGAAGCA
>CAYWBD010000133.1:0-8294 GCA_964456315.1 uncultured Thermoflexus sp. | reverse complement strand
TGGAGTCCGGGGGGTTCGCGGCCCACGTGCTGACTGTGCCGTCGGGCGAGGGGACCAAGAGTCTCGACACGGCCAGGCGGGTCTGGGATTGGCTGGCCACCCGTAAGGCTGAGCGCAGGGACGCCATCGTCGCTCTGGGCGGCGGCGTTACGGGGGACCTGGCCGGGTTTGTTGCCGCGACGTGGCTGCGCGGCGTGCCGTTTGTCCAGGCGCCGACCAGCCTCGCCGCGATGGTGGATGCGTCGATTGGCGGCAAAGTCGCAGTGAACCTGCTGGCCGGGAAGAACCTTGTCGGAGCGTTTTACCAGCCCAAGCTGGTGGTCGCCGAGGTGGACTACCTGCAGACGCTGTCCCGCCGTGAGCTGGCCGCGGGCTGGGCCGAGGCGATCAAGCACGGGCTGATCCTGGACGTTGCGCTCCTCGACACATTCGAGAAGCACGCCGCGGAGATGATGTCCCTTTCGGGTGAGACCGCGGTGGAGGCCATCCGTCGGAGCGTCGCCATCAAAGCCGAAGTCGTGTCCGCGGACGAGTTTGAGACGGGCGATACGCGGGTGCTGCTGAACTACGGTCACACGATCGGGCACGCCATGGAGACCGTCAGCGGGTACGGGCGGTTCCTGCACGGCGAGGCGGTGAGCGTCGGGATGATGGCGGCGGCGGAGATCGCCCGGCAGATGGGGATGATCTCAGACGAGCTTGTCGCACGGCAGAGGGCGGTGCTGGAGCGGTACGGCCTGCCTGTGCGGGCGACTGGTTTGCAGGTCGACGAGGTCCTGAACGCTGTCCGGTCAGACAAGAAGGTCCGCGGCGGGCAGGTCCGCTGGGTGCTGCTGGAAGGGCCGGGCAGGGCGACGACCCGGCGCGATGTGCCGGACGAGGTCGTGCGGGCCGCAGCTGCGAAGGTGCTGTCCTAGTGTCCTGACTCCGAAGTCCTAAGCCAAATCCTTCATTCCCTCTCCCCTTGCGGGAGACGGGTGCCCACCGCAGGTGGGCGCGGGTGAGGGGTCAATTAGGAGATCCACATCGGAGACGGGACACTTGGACCCGTTGCCGGGGCGTGGCTTCGAAGGCCGGCCCTGGCTATTTCCCTCCGGCCACCGCTGGGACGATGCTGACCTCATCGCCTGACTTCAAGTTGGTCGTGAGGCCACTGAGGTACCGGATATCCTCGCCGTTTACGTAGACGTTGACGAAATGGCGGAGCGCCCCGGTCTCGTCGCACAGCCGGTCCTTCATGCCTGGGTGGGCCCTTTCGAGTGACTCGATAATCCCTTTGATGTCGGACGCCTCTGTGGCGACCTTGTCCTTGCCCTGGGTGAGGCGGCGGAGCGGCGTGGGGATCTTGACTGTGACTGGCATGCCTGTCTGCTCTCCGGGTTGGCGGTGCGCCGAGCCTGATGGGAGCCCAGCCGACCGGGCGTCTTGCTCCCCTTTCCAGGCCGACGCAACTACTGTGTGAGGATCCGAAGCGGCGTCTAGAGGACTTCCAGAGATTCCACCGATGAACTCAGACCGAGGTCCTGAAACAAGTTCAGGATGAAATATTCTGGCTGGCATCTAGTCTAGACGTTTGGGCTGCACGCCGGGGGCGCGATGGATGCCTTGTACGTCCTTCGCCCATCTACAAGCTCAGGGAGCTAAGGGTGAGCGGACGGCAGTGTCCCTCACCCTCGCCCTCTCCCGGTGGGAGAGGGGAACGGGCAATTACGTTGACAGCGCGCCGACCTGGGCGTCGAACGACTCTACGGTAGGGTCGATGTGCACCGGCTTAACGTAGCGGGCCACGGCTTCCTGGGTCTTGAGTCCGTTGCCAGTGATAAGCGCGACAGCCAGGTCATTTGGCTTGATCGCGCCCTGGCGTGCCAGGTGGCGCAGTGTAGAGACCACAACGCCGCCGGCGGTCTCGGTGAAGATGCCCTCGGTCTGGGCCAGCAGCCGCATCCCTTCGCCGACCTCGTCTTCCGGCACGGCGAAAGCTGCGCCGCCGGACTGTTTGACCACCTTTATTGCGTAGTAGCCGTCCGCCGGGTTGCCGATGGCGAGCGACTTTGCCACGGTGTTGGGAATGACGGGACGGGCGTGGGTCTGGCCTGCGTTGAACGCGTTGGCAACCGGTGCGCAGCCTGCCGCCTGGGCGACATGCATTTTCGTGTTGACCTGGCCGATGAGGCCGAGCTCGGCGAACTCGTGCAGCCCTTTCCAGACCTTGGTCAGCAGCGACCCTGACGCCACGGGCACGATGATGTGGTCGGGGGCCTTCCAGTCAAGCTGCTCAGCGACCTCATAACCGAGTGTCTTGGAGCCTTCGGAGTAGTAGGGGCGCATGTTGATGTTCACGAACGCCCAGTTGCGCGAGTCTGAGAGCTCCGAGCAGAGGCGGTTTACTTCGTCGTAATTGCCGCGCACGGCGACAACGGTCGGGCCATAGACCGCGGCGCCGACGATCTTGCCGGTCTCGAGGTCAGCCGGGATGAACACCAGGGTGCGCATCCGCGCCTTTGCGCCGTGGGCAGCGACCGCGCCGGCCAGGTTCCCGGTGGACGCGCAGGCCAGGGTGTCGAACCCGAACTCAAGCGCCTTGGTGGTGGCGACGGAAACGACGCGGTCTTTGAACGAGTAGCTGGGGTTGACGGCGTCGTTTTTTATCCAGAGGTTGTGCAGGCCTAGCTCACGCCCCAGGTTGTCGGCCTTGAGCAGGGGCGTCATGCCCGCGCCGATGTTGACGGCCTTCTCCCTGCTGACGGGCAGGAGGTCGTCAAAGCGCCAGATGGTTTGCGGGCCGTCGGCGATCTTCTGACGGGAAATGGACTTCCGGACCGCTTCGTAGTCGTACTTGACTTCAAGCGGGCCGAAGCAGAAGTCGCAGGCGTAGAGCGGCTCGACCGGAAAGGCGCGGCCGCATTCACGGCACGCGAGGCCAACGACGTGTGGCATGGGCGCCCCCCTCTTGTTCAGGCTGCCGGCCCGCCCGGTTGTGGGAGGGTGCAGGCAGTGAGGAACAGCAGCAGCTACTGGAAGCTCGCTGATTCACCGCCCGCCAGCCGCGTTAGGGGCGCGACGAAGCGGGACAGTACGCTCGGACAACCTGGATGCTAGCAACGGCGCGCGACTGCCGTCAATGAAGGCGTCTACGGACGGGCCTGGGCGAGTTACCCCACCAGGCGGCGGTCACTGGCAAGGAAACCTGCGGTGCTAGACTCGCCCGTTGGGCAGCGCCGGGAGCCAATCGAGCGGTGTATGGAATCTGAACGTCCGCCCGCGGAGCGCGACGAAGGCCCGTCGGAGGCGGATATTGCGCGGGCCGAGCGTGTAGCCCACCGGGAGTCCGGCAGGTCTCCTGGTGGCCGCCGCGTCAACATATGGCTGGTGTTGGGGCTGGCCCTGGGGGTGATCTTCGTCGCGTCACTCCTCATTGACCTGCTGGTGTTCGTCCCGCGGGGCAGGCAAGACGGCCCTGTCGGCGATGCGCTGGAGCAGGCGACCGTCACGCGCGTGATCGACGGAGAGTCGATCGCCGTGCGGGTCGGGGACCGCGAGGTCACGGTCCGGTACATCGGCGTTGGCGCGCCGGCCCTTGGCGACTCGCACGCGGGCGCAGCGGTCGCGGCAAACCGCCAGTTGGTGTCCGGGCGCGAGGTGATGCTTGGCCGGGACACGCAGGACAAGGACGAACTGGGCCGGCTGCTGCGGTACGTGTTCGTCGATGGGACGATGGTCAACGCGGTGCTGATCGCGTCGGGGTACGTGCGGGCCACCGACCCCGGCGACAATCAGACGTTTGAAGCTGAGTTCCGCAGGCTGGAAGCCGAGGCGCGGGGTGAGGGCCGGGGGATATGGTCGGCCCTGGGCGGGGCGCAGAGGACCTCCCTGGATGAGACCGACGGCGGGCTGGTGGTATCTGGGCGGGGGCCAGGCACGGTGAACCTGGCGGCGGACGGCGGATGAGCGTCAATGCCGTGGTCGACCGGCCTGCGACGCCTGGCCAGGACAGGCTGCGCGTTTTCGCCGACGGGTCGTACCGGCGGCTGTGGGGGATCGGCGCGGTCAACTCGGTGATGCGCTGGATGGAGATGGTCGCCGTCTCCGTGTACGTGCTGGACCTGACCGGCTCTGTCTGGTCGCTCACGCTGGTCAGTTTCTTCCGCGCGCTGCCGATGCTCACGTTCGGGGTGTTCTTCGGGGCGATTGCTGACCGGCTCGATCGCCGGAAGATCCTGATGTCCGTCATGCTGTTGCTGGCGTGCGTGTACGCAGCGCTGGGCACGCTGGTGGTCATCGGGCGGATCGAGGTGTGGCACATCTACGCCGGGACATTCCTGGTCGGCGTGGGCTGGGCGACCGACTTCCCAGTGCGACGGAACATGGTGAGCGACATCGTAGGGCTGCCACGCATCGCGACCGCGATCGGTGTGGACCAGGCGACGATGAACGTGTCCCGGATCATCGGGCCGACGGTCTCCGGCGCCGCGGTGCAGTTCATTGGCGTCCAGGCCGCCTACTTCACGGGCGCTGCGATGTACGCGCTGGCTCTTGTGCTGGCGGCGGGCGTGACCTGGCGGAGGCAGGCCCCGACCGGCCCTGCGCCCAACCCGTTCAGCAACATTGCCGAGGGGTTCCGCTACGTGCGGTCGAACGAGGTCATCATGGCGACGCTCGCCATCACGGTGATTGTCAACCTATTCGTGTTCCCCTACACCTTCGTGGTGCCGGCGATCGCGCGGGACGTCCTGGGGGTTGGCCCGATACTCCTTGGCGTGCTGACGAGCGTGGAGGGCCTGGGCGCGACGCTAGGGTCAGTGCTGATTGCGACCCGGACTGCGACCCGGCACTACACCAGGGTCTACGTATTCGGCTCGTTGCTTTTTGCGACGACGGTGCTCGTGTTCGCGGCCGTGCCGTGGTACGGGCTGTCGCTGCCGCTGGTCTTCGTCGGCGGGCTCGGGATGGCGGGTTTCGGCGCGATGCAGAGCATAATCATCCTGAGCGCAACGCCGACCGAGATGCGGGGCAGGGTGCTCGGCGTGTTGACCGTGGCGATCGGGTCAGGGCCGCTCGGCGCACTGCTGATAGGCAGGCTGTCCCAGGACCTGGGCCCGCGGGTGGGAGTAGCGATAATCGGCGCGGCGGGCCTGGCAGGCATCCTTATCTCTGCTGTGGCATGGCCGCGCTTCTTGCGCACCCGTGAGATGGGCCCTGGAGCGCTGGGCAGGACAGAAGAGAGGAACCTCGGGACTCGGGACTAAGCCCCGCACTGGCCACCGGTCCGGGTCTTGCGGGTGGAGGAGGAGGCAGGGGCGGTCGCAGGTCAGCCTGAGCGGGCCACGTACAAGATGTAGGCGGCCGTCCCAATGAAGACACCGAAGATGAGGGCTCTCGGGCTGAACAGGAAGCGGCGCATGGGTACCAATCGTATCTGCTCAACGGCACGGGGTCACCTGTGCCGATGAAGGACGCCCCGTCGTTGGCCAACGACAGCGCCCGTAACGGCGCCAGGTTCCGTGTCGTGGTGATGGACGTGGACGGCACGATGGTCGGGCCGGACTTTGTGGTCTCAGCGCGCCTACGGAGGGCCGTGCGGGCTTCGCAGGACGCGGGCGCGGTCGTGTCGCTTGCGACCGGGCGGATGATGCGGTCGGCGGAGAGGTTTGCGAGGGAGGCTGGGGCAGACGGCCCGACGGTCTGCTATCAGGGCGCGCTGACGTTTTCGACCCAGACACGCGAGGTCCTGCGGCATGAACGCGTGCCGCCGGGCCCCGCCTCGGAGGCGGTGCGCTACTTCCGCTCCCAGGGGGCGCACGTGAACTTGTACATAGATGATGAGGTGTTCGTTGAGGCCACGACGCCCTGGTCTGAGGGGTACGCGGCGCGGATGGAGATAGTGCTAAGAGTCGTCCCGTCGCTGGAAGCGCTGGCCGACCGCGGGCCGACGCTGGTCCTCGCCGTCGCAGAAAACGAGCGGACGGGACGCCTGGCGCAAGAGATCGGCGACCGGCTGGGCAAGTCGGCTAGAGTCACACACTCCCTCGCTCATTTCTGTGAGGTTGGGGGGCCGGGCGCGGGTAAGGAACAGGCACTCGAGCACCTGTCAGGGGTGCTGGGAATCCCGGCGACGCAGTTCCTGGCGTTCGGAGACGGCAAGGGGGATGCCGGGATGTTGCGCTGGGCCGGGTTGGGAGTGGCAATCGAGGGCGGCCACCCGGACACGGTTGCCGCGGCAGTCCGGGTGACCGGCAGGCCAGATGAGGACGGCGTGGCGCGGGTTATCGAGGAGCTTCTCGAAGATGGGAGGATTGGCGCTTGACCAAGCCGAGCGGCGCGCGCAGGAACACGCCGGGCAGGGTTGTGGTCCTCGGCGGCCTCAACATGGACCTCATCGCGGACATGCCGCGGCCAGCCGGCCCAGGCGAGACGGTCGAGGGCACGCGCTTCTACACCACGCCAGGCGGGAAGGGCGGCAACCAGGCTGTCGCCGTCGGGCGGCTGATGCCCCGAGGCAGTGTGGAGTTCGTTGGGAAAGTGGGCGCTGATTCTTACGGCCGGGAGATGGCCGCTTATCTTGAGGCCGCGGGCGTCGGGACGCTCTACCTCCGTGTCGACCCGACAGTATCTTCCGGCGTTGCGATCATATTCATCGACTCGTCCGGGCAGAACTATGTCAACGCCATCTACGGGGCCAACGCCCGTTGCGACCGCGCCCAGGTCGACGATGCCGCGGCGGTCCTGAAAGGCGCAGCTGTTTTGCTGGCGCAGCAGGAGGTGCCTCTTGCCACGACTCTGGGAGCGATGGAGCATGCCAGGCGCGAGGGTGTGACCGTGGTCCTTGACCCGGCGCCAGCCCGCGCAGAGTTGCCGCCCGGGTTCCTCCAGGTGGCGGACATCCTGACGCCGAACCAGACTGAGGCTGAGGCCCTGACCGGGACCGCGGTGACGGACGCCGCATCAGCCAGGAAGGCGGCGGCTCAGATCAGGGGGTCGGGGGTAAAGGCGGTGATCGTGAAGTTGGGGGAGCAGGGCGCGTACGTCGAGGCGGACGGGCTGTCCAGGCACTTCCCTGCATTCAAAGTCAAGGTTTTGGCGACAGTCGGTGCAGGTGACGCGTTCAACGGCGGGCTGGCGGCGGGCCTGGCTGCAGGGTCGAGCCTCGAAGAGGCGGTGTGGCTGGGGATGGCGACCGGGGCGCTGTCGGTCACGAAGCCCGGCGCGCAGGAGTCGATGCCAACACGCGCTGAGGTGGACCAGCTACTTGCGACGCGCAGGCGGGAATAGGGCAAGTCGTACCATGCCTGGCGGGCCCCAATAGAAGCTCTCTTCCAGGGGCTTTGAGGATCCGGCAGGGGCGCTGGGAGCACGATGACAAAGAAGACTGTCAGGGACGTGGATGTGCGCGGCAAGCGGGTGCTGGTGCGCGTTGACTTCAATGTGCCTGTCAACGACGCCGGCGAGATTTCAGATGACTCCCGCATTCGTCTTTCGCTGCCGACTATCAACTACCTGCGTGAGCACGGCGCGACAGTGATCGCGTGCACGCATTTCGGGCGGCCGAACGGGAAGGTGGTCGAGAAGTACCGCCTCACGGCTGTCCGCGCGCGGCTTTCCCAACTGCTCGGGACGACCGTGGTTGACGCGGGCGGCCCCAGCGGCCGCGGGCCGCTAGAGGCCGTCGCGGCGTTGACGGCGGGCCAGGTCGCCCTCCTCGAGAACCTGCGCTTCGACCCGGGCGAGGAGGCGAACGACCCGACGCTGGCCAGGTCGCTGGCTGCCCTGGCCGACGTGTATGTGGACGAGGCGTTCGCGGCTGCGCACCGGGCGCATGCGTCAGTCGTCGGGGTGGCAAAACTCCTGCCTGCTGTGGCCGGGCTGCTCATGGCCCGCGAGATCGAGATGCTCGGGGCGGCGCTTAGCGGCTCGGCGAGGCCGGCGCTGGCGCTGGTTGGCGGCGCCAAGGTCGCCGACAAGATCAAAGTCCTGACCAACCTGGCGCCCAGGATGGACACGGTCCTGGTCGGAGGGGGGATGGTCGCGGCATTCCTGAAAGCGCGCGGGCAGGGCAGCGGCAAGGCCGAGGTGACCGCCGCTGAGCTTGAGGCCGCCCGGGGCCTCCTGGCCTCCAAGCGCCCGGCTGTGCTCGTGCCGGAGGACGTGGTCGTGGCTGCCACCATTTCGCCTGATGCCAGGGCAGATACCGTGACGGCTGGCGCAGTGCCCGGCGGGGCGCTGATACTGGACATCGGCACGCTTGCCCGGCAGACTTTCGCACGGGAGATCGCGGCCGCCCGGTCGATAATCTGGAA